>JAUVRS010000250.1 GCA_030597505.1 Desulfobacteraceae bacterium | reverse complement strand
TCAGACTTTCGAACAACAAATTCCTTTGAAATCAAATAGATAGATTAATAGCGGGTTGCCGGAATGAAGCCCTTCCTTGCCTCCACCTCGAGTTGATTGGATTAAGCGTACAGGTCTTCAATCCATCTCATGGCTTCGGTGTCAGGAACCTTTCCAAGGTAAATCTGGGTCGTGGAGAGATTCGCGTGGCGTGGGCTCTACCCTCCGGGCTGGAAGGGGAGCCGGAGGCAAAACCGCTACCCCGGTTAAATAGTCAAAATACTTTGAGCTCTGTGCAAGTTTGTGCCCTTGATTATGATAGAACATGATCTGTGGCTTTAAGGAAACTTTGATTTAGGTTGATGGGGAAAAGGGTCAGGCCCTGGCAGGATAAAGCGTATGTGCTGAGCGAACATCGTCTGATGGTATGCTTGAAACAAAAACACCCGCAGGTGTTCTGCAGGTGTTTTTGTTTCTTATCTCAATGGTTTTCTGATTTTAGTTGTAACCCAACTCCTTACACGTAAGATTGTACTCTGGGGTTGTTCCCACGGTGTCTATGTGCTCAAAGATATCATACTTTTCCTTGATATCCTCAAGTTTCTTTCCTTTTACGATAAACCAGTTTTGGATTGCCCTCCGGTCGCATTGTCTCCAGTAGGCCTCCCCCTTACCATAGTTAAACTTGTGGTCGGGACTGGTCAACACCTTGGCCATTTTGGCCGGATCAAGCGATCCCACCTTGTTTGCCGCCCATGCAAATTCATTCAGACCGGTATAGGTGGTGTAGGTGTAAGAGTCAGGCGGATATCCGTATTCATCCCAAACCGCCTTGGTGAATTTCTTTGTGACGGGGTCATCGCGATTCCACAAGAAATCAATGCCGCCCATCATTCCTTGAAATTCCTTGGTGGCCCCCATTCCGATGGGCAGGGCCGTCCATGACGAAAACACCTTCATCTCCTTACTCCAACCCAGCTCATAAATCTGTTTGATGGCGGTAAGCGCCATTCCACCGGGAACGGCAATAACAAAACCATCAGGTTTGAGGGCCCTCGCCTTGGTCAGAAAGGCGGAAAAATCGGAGGCCCCACCAAGGGGAGCAGCATCCATACCGATGACCTCTCCGCCAAACTTCTTTGCCCCGGCTATAATTCCATCGCGATTTCCATGGCCCCATGCATAGTCGGCGTACAGAATATAGAGTTTTTTGGCTCCCATCTTTGTGATGATGTACTGGGCGGCTGCATAGCCCACCGTGTAGGTCACACTCGCAACAGTAAAGGTGTATGGACCGGTAACACCTTTCTCGTGGAACTTCTCCACCGTCTGACAGGAAGACATGTAAGGGATCTTGGCCTTTTTCAATATCTGATTTGCGGCAAATGTGATACCACCGCTCAGGGTCCCCACGTGCCAGTCGATCTTCTCTTTTGTGACCAGGTTCTGGAGTCTTCTCATGGCAATAGTGGCATTCAGCTCAGAGTCCCGCAAAAAGATCTTGATCGGTCTGCCAAGGACGCCGCCCTTCGCGTTTATTTCCTTTGCGGCCAGCTTAATACCGTCTTTTTGGGCCGATGCGATCCGAGCAAAAGGTCCGGTTAGGGGGATAACACTTCCAGCTATGGTAGGTTCTGGTGCCGAGGCTTGAGGTGGATAAAAAAATCCGCCAACCCATCCAATAAACATTGTGACGATGATGGGCACCAGAAAGATCCAAAACACATTTCTTTTCTTCATCTCACTAACCTCCCAATCGTAAGGTTTTCGGTTTAAACACGTTTCATTAGCCAAAAAAAATATTCTCTCACCCCCCCTTTCTTTTATGATTTGTCGATGCTGAAGACCTGGCAGCAATTCTGTATGGCTTATTCTTGCCTGAGCATCCCCGTGTATTATAACATCAGGTACTTTTCTACCGCCTTGCTTTCTTCCATCTCCTGAGGGGTTCCCACAAAGGCAACTCCGCCATTTACGATTATGTAAATCCTGTTGGCGAGATCCAGCGTCATCTGGAGATTTTGTTCCACAAGCAGGATTGGCATCTCCTTTGCCAACTCTGTTAGGACCTCCTTTAAGTCCTCCCTTATCACGGGCGCCAACCCTTCGGAGGGTTCGTCCAACATCATCAGATCCGACCCTGCTGTCACTGCCCTGGCAATGGCCAGCATCTGTTGCTCCCCTCCGCTCAGGCTCTCCCCCTCTTGATCAAGGAGAGTCCTTAAGATGGGAAAATATTCCAGGGCTTTTTCTCTGTTGGGTTTTTTGGAGGCAACTTCCGCCATTTTGAGGTTGTCAAGAACGGTCAGCGTCGAAAAAATATCCCTGTCCTCCGGGACATACCCAAGGCCCCTTTTGGCTATTTTGTCTGTCCGTTTCCCTGTTATTTCCTCGCCTTTAAATCTTATGTGACCGGACCCAGGTGTGACCAGATTCATTATGGTCTTTAGGATTGTCGATTTTCCGACGCCGTTTCGGCCGAGCAAGCAGACAACCTCATCTTTTTTGACTTCCAATGACACGCCAAAAAGAACAGCGCCCGCGCCATAGGATGCGTGTATATCTTCTACCTGTAACACTTAGATTTCCTCCCTCAAATAGACTTTCTGGACAAAATCATCTGCCCTTACCTCTTCAGGGGTTCCCTCGGCGATAACCTCTCCCTGATGAAACACCGAAACCCTTTCGGACAGATCCATCACCACGTCCATCTTGTGTTCCACAATTAATATCGTGTATTTACTCGATATCTTTCTGACATACTCAATCTGTTGTTTGGTCTCACCCGCTGAAAGACCCGCAAAAGTTTCGTCTAAAAGCAGGATCTTGGGGTTTAGTGTAAGGATCATCCCAATTTCCAGTCGCTGTTTAAGCCCGTGTGACAGACTCCCTGCCATTACTTCTTTTTGATCGTCCAGACCGATCTCTTCCAAAATGTTATTGGCAACTTCTTCGGATTTCTTATCTTTGCCCAAAAACATAAATGTCATGAGTTTGCTCATTTGAAAAGGGACGTTGAGCCGCTGCGCCGCTATCATGATGTTATCAAAGACGGACAACTCGGGAAAGATATTTGTAATCTGAAAGGTTCGCCCCATCCCCAGCATTACCCTGTCATGGGGCGGCAGCTCGGTGATATCTTCCCCTTGATAAAACACCCGGCCTTCCGTGGGTAGGTAGTGGCCTGACAACAAATTAAAAAAGGTGGTTTTCCCGGCCCCGTTTGGGCCGATAACGGATGCCAGCATCCCCTCTTCCAGCTCAAAATTGACCTTATTAACCGCCTTCAGACCCCCAAATGCTATGGTCGCATTTTCTGTCTTTATCATCATGACTCTAAGTTCTCCTGTACCCGGGTTAGACGTGTACGGACTGTACCCGATTGCCCTTTATCCAATAAATTGGGTATTATTGTTGTTTATATTGCGCTCCCAAATAGACCCTTTGGCCGTGTCAAAAGGAAAACAGCCATAAAAACATAGACGGCAACATGTGACATCTCCGGATACCACAGCGTGGTCAATGCCATGATCTCTCCAACGATTATGCCGGCAACGATTGACCCCTTGAAACTGCCCATTCCACCAATTACCACGACCACAAAAGACTCCACAAGGATTTGAATCCCCATCTCCGGATAGACCGCCAACAGCGGTGCCGCCAATGCCCCGGCGAGACCAGCCAACCCAACCCCAACACCAAAGACAACGGTAAATACGGCTGAAACGTTGATACCCAGCGCCTTTACCATATCACGTTTGTCAACGGCTGCCCGTACGGTCATCCCAACGGATGTCTTCTTTAACAAAAGCCATACCAGGATGGCCAGACCTATACACATCCCAACTACAAACAAACGATAGACTGAAAAATGCAGAAATCCCAAATACACCGACCCGCTTAACGCGTCAGGCGGGGAGAAAGGCCTGTAGGCAACCCCCCAGACGAGCCGAATAACTTGGACGATCCCCAACATCACACCAAAACTGAGGAGCAGGGAAAAGACCGGGTCCTTCCCATATAACGGACGAAGAAGCACGGATTCGACAAAAAATCCCACGACCATCACGACCGCCGGCACCACTATCAAGACAACCCAAAAATTGTCGAAAAATCCCATTACCGAGATTGCGACATAAGCCCCAAGCGTATAATAGGCCCCGTGGGCAAAATTGATTATATCCATTAAGCCGAAGATGATGGACAAACCCATGGCGATCAGTGCCAAGATCATCCCGAACACAAAACCGTTCATAAGTTGTCCAGCCAATAAAATCAAAAAATCTGTCATCTTTATCTCCTCATCACTTGGAAATCCGCTGAGCGCTTGTGGCGATCTTATCCCAGACTCCGATTGGCAGAAATAGCACCAAACCGATAACGATCGCTGCAATAAATCCCATCCACTCCTGGGTATACGCAGCAATCGCATCCTTAAAGCTCAGAAAGATCATTACCCCCACGAGGGGACCCCATAAGGTCCTCATCCCGCCGATCAAACACATAAGGATGATCTCTCCGCTCAGGAGCCAGTGAAACGTATCAAGGCC
>JAUVRS010000096.1 GCA_030597505.1 Desulfobacteraceae bacterium | reverse complement strand
GTATCCAGGATGCCGGCCTCATAGGAGACCTTTGAACCCCGAACGATTACACCCCTGTTTCCCACGGTTGAGTCGTCGATAGAAGGCCTTTGGGGGTGGGTGAAAACGTACCTCCAAGATCGGTATTTCAAAAACGGTTATTGTTTCATGCAGAATCTTGTGGTATTTTTATAGTCATCGTTTTGTCCAAAGCTATCTGAAACAAATCTTGAAAACGGAAGCCCATTATGCATATTGATGACTTTATCTGGCTCCCCGATTTTATTGAGAAGATATATGTCAAACACCATGTTACGCAAGACGAAGTTGAAGAGATATTCTTCAACGTACCGCATTTTCGCTTTGTTGAATCAGGGTACAGGAAAGGAGAAGACGTATATTCTACTTGTGGCCAGACAGATGCAGGGCGCTATCTGATAGTATTTTTTATCCTTAAAGACGGTAACGCCGCACTCGTAGTGAGTGCGCGAGATATGGACAAAAAGGAGCGTAAACGTTATGAAAAAAGATAAAAAAGCAGAGCCCACCACCATTTCAAAAGCGAGTACCATGGAAGAGATCGGAAATTTTTGGGACAGCCACAGCCTTGCTGACCAGTGGGACCAAACCCATGAGGTTGAGTTCGATGTCAGGGCCCAGCGCAGACGACGAATAACGATTGACCCTGAACTTTATTTTAAGGTTGAAGCGCAGGCCCGCACACGTGGGATTTTGCCGGAAACCTTAGTCAACATGTGGCTGTCCGAGCGATTGCGTCAACCAAACAACTTGGGGAGCGCAACCGGGAACAGATCTTAAATAGTGTCTGACTCCTTGAATTCTCCGGATGTCCATTTTTTGGGTAAAGAGTGTGAATTCGAACAATAATACGGCTTAACCACTCAATCGCTGCCCCATGCGGGACTCAACCACTTAACATCGTTGTGCATTCTAAGGATTTGCGAAGACATATCTGTGGCACTTGGGAGTAGATTGGAAGAATTCGAAAGATGATGAACTGTCATATTTTAAGATTTCTCCACGTGGATTTTAACCCATTTCGTTTGCGGGCTTGGTACCGTAAGTCAAAACGAGAGCGGAGGTGGGTCGAGATGAAAGGAGAAATGATTCAGATCAAGATATCCCGTTGCAAGCGCAAAGTCCAAGCCTCCCATGAGCCCTCCGGACCCTATAACCTACCTTTAAGATTCGAGCATTTGAGAGAACAAATGGTCCGTTATAAGAGTACCCGTGAAAAGGTATATCGGCTCACAGATCCGAGGGCCGTCGGTCGGGCGATAAATAAGAAAAGAAAACTAACATGCTTCGTAAACACCGCCTTTTCTATTGCTTTCATATCTCTACCCCCATACCCGCATAGATTTTTAATCGCCTTTGAAATGCACCCTGGAGCACCAAAGGCCGATCCACATAATCAAAGATCCTGGCCGACTCCTCCCCTTGAGCCCACAAAACCTTTCCCACGGCCTGGGCCACAAACTCCCAGTGACCCACGGGGGATCCCATGAAGAGATGGCTCACTCGCTTGACCTTGATCAGATGGAGGGACCAGATTTTCACGGAAGGAGGGTGTCACGCCCGGGGAACGAAAAGACCTTTATTCCTTTTGTTTTTTTAATTTGTTAATGATATCTGTACTGGAAAAATCGGTTGAAAAAGGGATTCGTTTCACCTCTCCGCCCGCGTCCTTAACCACGTCTGCTCCGACAATTTCCGCTTCTGACCAGTCTTCACCTTTCACCAGAACATTGGGCAGGAGACACTCGATCACCCTTAGGGGGTCGTCTTCATCAAAGATGATCACTGTATCCACAAAACTCAGGGCCGCCACCAGTTCTGCTCGGGCTTCCTCGGGAAAAATGGGTCTCTGCGGTCCCTTTATGGCCTTTACGGAACGATCGCTGTTTACCGCAACAATGAGATGATCCCCCAATTTCTTTGCTGCAGAGAGATAACGGGCATGACCGGGGTGAAGCAGATCAAAACACCCGTTGGTAAACACAATTTTTTTTCCTTTGGCCTTCAGGCGGTTTTGTTCCGCGTTTGCCGTTTCCAGAGTTTTTATTTTGAGGCGATATGGTTCCATATTCTGTCTTATGTTTTGCGAACTCTTATGACCTTTAAAAGCTGCCCCCGGTCCGCGCTATTGTCAAGCAGATAACCTTTTCACACCCGGCCCTCTTGAGGGCACGAGCGCATTCGTTCAGCGTGTTGCCCGTGGTTGCGACATCATCCACAAGCAGGACTTTTTTGTCTTTGACCACTTCGGGGTGTTTTACTCCAAAAGCCCTCCGGACGTTTTTTTGCCGCGCTCCCTTTTTTAGACCGATTTGAGGCAAGGTGTATCTTACTCTTCTGAGGGCCAAAAAGTCCAGTTTCGTATCCAGCCGTTGTGCCACATATCTTGCCAGAAGAAGACCCTGATTAAACCCTCTCTCTCTCAGCCTTTTGGGGTGGAGAGGGACCGGTATGGTCAGGATGCGGTCCGGATTTGGGACCCAATTTTCGGCAAATCGGGCAAGCAGTTCTCCGAGGGGCTCGGCGAGAAAGCTTTTTGGACCATATTTGAATTGATGAATGGCGGTCATGACGGCGCCTTCATAGAGATATGGGGCCCCGGCTGATTCATAATATGGTCTTCTTCTCAGACAGTTTTCACAAAGGTGATCATCCTGTGCCTTTGCGGCAAAGGGGGTCCCGCACACGGGACAGAGGGGCGAGGCAATCCTGCGGAAATCCCGCGAGCAGGATTTGCAGAAAGAGACACCGTTATTTTTTTTTGCGGAACCGTCATAGCTAAAGAATTGCCGGCATATGGAACATCTCGGGGGATAGATGATGTCTATGAGTCTGTTTAGGAGGTTCATACCTTTGATTCTCTCACAAAGTCTTCAAATGACGCATTGGGGTTGATCCCCGGACACGCATCATTTACCAGTTTCCAGTTCTCTTCGTCGCTTACATTTGCCAGATAAAAGGGCCAGAGGCAGCATATTCTTGGTTTTACCGGATGGATGTCGCAGCCTTTTTTGCCGCGGTGGAAGATACAGAAGTTGTCAGATCCGTTCCTCAGGTAGGCTCGACCCTGCTTTTCAGAACAAAACCGGGGGAGAAAGTCCTTTGGGGTCAGGTTAAGAAAATGGGCGATTTTCTCTATTTCTTTCGGATCGAGAAAAATCCCGCCCCGGCCGTGACAGCATTCACCGCACATGTGGCATTCAAAGGCTTTCATTTTAACAGATCATCAAGATTCCAGTCTACCAGGAGCCGGACGCGTTTTTCGGCCTGTTTTTGTTTGTATACGAGGTGTCCGTTTTCCAGACCACATTGGAACAGATTCCAAGTGGTTTCCACATCATTCTGGCAATAGGCGGCCAACTTTTCCATTTCTCCCTTTTGAAACCATTCCACGGCCTGGAGGCCGTCGGCAGTTTTTCTCTGGCCCAGGGTCTCTTTTGCCAGATGGTCCAGGCTCAAACGAAATCCAAGCCGTTTGTATACGTCTTCCAATATATCAAAAGTTGGCAATGTCTTCAAATCTCTGTTTGTGTAGGCCCCGAGGACCCGGTAGTCAAATCCTTTGATATTGAACCCGATGATCAGATCGGCCTTATCCAGACGATCAAGGAGGGCATCAAGCTCCTCTTCCTCAAATGCGTGGAATCTGTTTTCAAGACTGTCAAAGAGGACTGCCACTGAGATCCTCATGAGATGAGTATTTTTCCAGCCCCCCACGTCCCGGGCGGTTTTCTGGGTCTCGAGATCCAGACAGAGAACCCGGGGGCCTTTGGCTTTTTCTGGAACCAATGTCTCTTCGGGAAAGTGTGGTGCCGGTTCGGGGGTTTCCTCAGCAATGATAATTTCACTCAAAGGGATATGCCCCAGGAGGCCCTCAAGGATCAATCGGGCCGCCTCTTTGTCAAGGGGTTTATTACCGTTCCCGCATTTTGGTGAATGGATGCACGAGGGGCACCCTTCCTCGCAATCGCAATCCTTTATGAGATCGAGCGCCTTCTCAAGCAATTCCAGGATGATCTCAAACCCCCTTTGGGCCAGCCCCACCCCTCCGGGATAGGCGTCATATATAAAGATGGCGCTTTTACCCACCTGGGGGTGATGGGGGTAGCAGATGCCGCCAATGTCGTTTCTGTCACAAAGGGCGAAGAGAGGGAAGATACCGATGGTGGCATGTTCTATGGCATGGATGCCCCCCATAAAGTTGAGCCCTTGTTTTTCCACAAGGATCTTGAGGTCCGGTTCGATCTCCACCCACAGACCCACTGTCTCAAATGTCTGAGGCGGAAGATCCAGCGGGAAGACCCCCATGAGTTCCTGGCCTGGCAAGGCCCGTTTTTCATACCCTGTGATCACCTCCGTGACCTTGAGCACCCCTTCCCGGACCAAAAACTGCCCCCTCGGTCTGCTCCTGTTAACCTGGATGATTTCGGTATCTTTTTCGCTCCGGGACCGGGTAAAATACTTGAGATGAGACCGTTGCACTATGACATCCTTTTTTTCCAACACCAGACGATCCACCACGTATTCACGGGCCCGATGAAGATAGATCGCACCGGGGTGACATTCCCTGAAAACCTTTATTCCGTCAATGGTCCCCACGGCCTGGCCGGTTTCTCTTTCAAAAATGGTGTAGGTCGCACCCGAAGAACGGATGTTTACGTCAAGCTGGGGGTTTCGTCTCGAGGAAAACCAGACAGGTTCCCCCTCGGCGGTTCTATTAAGCGTTCCTTCCCTTTCCAGTGTTTCGAGGTGCTCCGGGAGGTCCTTGGGCCAGAATGTTTTGTCCTCGAGAGTAATGGGCATTTCAGCTGCGGCGCAGGGGAGGTGGGCCCTGACCACATGGGAGTTGTCGGGGTCCAGGATAGCCGCTTCAAAGGACCGTTCAAACAGGTCATCAGGGTGTTTCATAAAATACTGGTCCAGGGCATCCGGTTTTGCCATGAGAATCACCATTGATTCCCTCCCCGAACGGCCAACCCGTCCCCCCCTTTGCCAGGTATTGATGATGGTTCCCGGATACCCCACGAGCAAACAGATATCCAGATATCCGATGTCGATTCCCAGTTCCAGGGCACTGGTGGATACCACGCCAAGGAGGTCCCCCGCGGCCAGCCTTCTTTCAATATTTCTCCTCTCCTCCGGCATAAACCCTGCACGGTAGGAACTGATCTTTTTTCTGAGGGCCGGTGAAAGCCGTGAAACCCAGAGGTGGATCAGTTCGGTGACCTTTCGGGACTGGGTGAAAACAATGGTTCTGTAATTGCTGTGGACACACGTGACAAAGAGTTTGGCCGCAAAAAAATTGGTGCCTGTATGGGGGTTGAGAAACATAAAATGCTGACCCGCTCTCGGGGAACCCGCCGACCGCACAACGCTGACATCTTCTCCAATAAGGTTTCTCCCGAAATCCCCTGGGTTACTCATGGTCGCCGAAAGGAGGATAAACCGGGGGCTTGCGCCATAGCGCCGGCACAGCCTTTTTAACCGCCTGATGAGCTGATTGACATGAGATCCAAAAATACCGCGATAGGTGTGGACTTCGTCCAGGACAACAAATGAGAGGTTTTTGAGCAGCCCTTCCCAGTTTTGGTGATAGGCCAGAATACCCCTGTGGAGCATATCAGGGTTGGTAAAGAGTATCTGGGGTATCTGTGCCCTGATCTTTTTTCGTCTGTAGGGGGTGGTGTCCCCGTCATAGATCTCCGCAGAGACCTTTTCCCCTTTGATGCCCCCCAACCAGACGTTAAGGTTTTTGAGCTGGTCCTGTTCAAGGGCCTTTAGGGGGAAAAGGTATAGGGCCCGGGTAGCCCTGTTTTTAAGGATCTTTTCAAGAACCGCTATATTGTATATGAGACTCTTTCCACTGGCGGTTGGTGTGGAAACAATGACGTTTTCCCCGTTTCTCAGGTGTTTAATGGCCTCGGTCTGATGGCTGTAAAGGCGGTCGAGGCCAATGCGTTTCATTGTGTTCGCAATGTCCTCATGAAGGGTCAATTGCGGGCCGTAGACCGGACCATGGTGAGGGGTATAGCGGTGGTATACGAATGTGTCGCCAAATTCGGGGTGGTTCTTTATTGTGTCACGAAACTGAGATAGTGTCACTTGCTGTTTGGTGGGGTCTCCCTGGATTGGGGGGATTTATCTAAAGACCTAAAACCTGCGCCGTTATTCTGATTCGGCCCGGGTTTTGGTTTCAAATTTTTCCCGCAAGGCCTTTTCAATCTTGCCCGGGTCCGGTTTGGTGCCCGAGGTTTTCCCCCGGGCGCGCTTTAGGATATCGGTCATAAAAGTATCTTTTTCCGTGCTCCAGGCACTCCAACCATCAATTCCGATATACTCGCTATATGAGGTCTCATAATACGGATCATAGATCCGGACGCCCTTTACATCATCATGTTCGTAACGCACAAATTTGCCATCAAAGCGGTCAAAATCCTCTTCCGTGAGTCCGAGGGTTTTCAACTGGGCCTTGTGTTTATTTTTGATTTCCACTCTAACTTCATACCCCCAGCATTTTCTTTGCCGTTTCCAGTTTGTTTTCCGTCTGTTCCCATTTCAGGAGCAGCCTATTCAACGTCTGTTTTGATTGATTGTATTCCTTCAAAAGCGGTACACTCCTGTCCTTATCGCTAAAAAGAGCCGGATCCGCAAGCATTTTCTCGACCTCCTTTTGTCTTGCTTCGATTCCGCTGATCTGTTTTTCCAGATTCTCCAGTTCGGTCTGTATGGGTTTCAGGGTGTCATTGACTTTTTGTCGTCTTTCGGCCCGCTCCTTTCTCTCCTTCTTTGGATCCCGTGTTTTCTCGGTAGCTGGTTTTTTTATACGCTCCCTTTTCACCAACCTCCCATTTTCCGATCCCGCACCCATGCGGGAAAGGTGGTCGTAGTATTCGTTCAGGCTGCCCGGATACTCTGTGATTTTTCCCTGGCTCAGGTCCCAAATCTTTGTTGCCGATCGATTGATAAAGGACTGATTGTGAGAGACAAACATCAGGGTACCATTATATTTTGAAAGGGCGTCGATCAGAGTCTCTGAAGATGCAATGTCCAAATGATTTGTCGGTTCGTCCATGATCATGAGATTCCCTGGTTTTACAAGGAGCTTTGCCAGCAAGACACGGGCTCTCTCACCTCCGGAGAGGACCCCCACGGGTTTGTCAACATCTTCGCCCGAAAACAGAAACGCCCCGCAGACCCCCCTCACAAAGCCGATGGTTTCATCAGGGACAACCTGATAGACCTCCTGAATGACTGTTTTCCGAGCATTCAGCATGTCCGAGTGATGTTGGGAAAAATAGACCATATTGACCCCGTGCCCCAATGAGATCGTTCCCTCATCAGGATCCAGTTCATTGGCTATCATTTTGAGAAGGGTGGTTTTACCGCTCCCGTTTGGTCCAATAATGGCTATTTTTTCGCCCCGTAAAACATTCAGGTTTATGTCCCTGTACAAAAGGTTGCCGTCAAACCCCTTTGAGAGGTCCTTTATATTGAGTACCTGTCTCCCGCTTCTGGATACCTCGGGAAAGGAAAACCGGGCCTTTTTTTCCGTGGATGGCCGCTTGACCAGTTCAATCTTCTTTACCAGTTTGATCTTGCTCTGGGCCTGTCGGGCCTTTGTGGCCTTGGCCTGAAACCTGTCAATAAACTTCTTCGCCTCTTTTATCTTCTGTTCCTGTTTTCGAATCCTGGCGTCTATAGCCCTCTTTTCTTCTTCCCGGGCCTTTAGATAGAAGTCATAATTTCCACTGTAGGACTTCATCCCCTCCGGCTCAAAACTTAGAATACGATGGATCTGTCTGTTTAGAAACTCCTTGTCGTGAGATACAAGCACCATCGCCCCCCTGAAACCCTGGAGATATTGTTCAAGCCAGCGTATGGAGGGGATATCAAGATGATTGGTGGGCTCATCCAGGAGGAGCAGATCGGGTTTTTGATAGAGAAGACTTGCCAGTGCGGCTCTGGTCTTCCAGCCGCCGCTCAGGGTAGATATCTGCATGGTCAGGTCAGATATTTTAAAACCAAGACCCAGCAGGATCTTTTCGGCCTCATGTCGAGGGAACTCGAACTCCAGACGGCCCAGTTCCTGGTGAATTTCAGCGAGCCTCCCGGCTGATTTGGCTTGCTCCTCCTCATGTTGCAGTTCCTT
Source organism: Desulfobacteraceae bacterium (assembly GCA_030597505.1). GTDB lineage: Bacteria > Desulfobacterota > DSM-4660 > Desulfatiglandales > Desulfatiglandaceae > JABMQV01. Next base: position 335 of record JAUVRS010000096.1, on the reverse strand, counting down.
AATGGATGCCTCCAGCCTTACCCGGTCCTTTTCAAGCTTAACCCGGCCCGGGATTGAATCATAGATCGATTGAAGCAATGGGCCGGCCAGGGTTTTCTGGACATCCTGAGGCAGGTACCCTATCACCACTCCCTTCCCTCGTCTTACCTCTCCACTGTCAGGGGTGATCTCGTCATTGAGAAGTCTCAGGAGACTTGTTTTTCCAGAGCCGTTGGGGCCTATGAGCCCTATCCGGTCGCCGGGTCCTATCTGGAACCCGATTTTATCAAAAACCTGTTTTCTTACAAATGTAAGTGAAACTTTGAGGACAGTAACGAGACTCATTTTATGATAAT
>JAUVRS010000078.1 GCA_030597505.1 Desulfobacteraceae bacterium | reverse complement strand
GGCATCTCAATATCTACAAATTCCCTAAGCCAATTCAAGGTTACCTTCATGGGCAATACTCTTTTGGTATTTTTTTACAATAGCGCAGCAATGGGTGAAGAAAATTTTTTTCTCGGTTCAAAACTGACAAACTCGTAAAAGGCGAAGCCTTCAGGATTGGGGACACCGTCCTTAGACCTAACTATCCACAATAATTCGCAATTCCTGAATTGTTAAATTCTTAAATCCATGCAAAAAGGACTTTTTACATGGGTATCAAAACTGTTTGAGGAAACGCATGTCATTTTTAAAGAATAGCTGGATATCGTCTATCCCGTATTTTAACATGGCGATCCTCTCGATGCCCATGCCAAATGCAAATCCGGAATAAACCTCCGGGTCATAGTCCACAAAACCATATACCTCGGGATCAACCATTCCTGACCCCAGTATTTCCAACCATCCGGTATGAGAACAGGTTCGGCAGCCATCCCCCCTGCAAATGACACATTGGATATCTACCTCTGCACTGGGCTCTGTAAAGGGGAAAAAGCTTGGTCTGAACCGCAACGACGTGTGGGGGCCAAACATTTGATGCACAAAGCCCGTCAGGGTTCCCTTCAGATCACCAAAACTAACCCCCTTGTCAACAAGAAGCCCTTCCACTTGATGAAACATGGGTGTATGAGAGACATCAGAGTCTCTTCTGTAGACTTTTCCTGGGGCGATAACACTGACGGGTGGTTTTTGCATCTCCATGACTCTCACCTGTATGGGCGAGGTATGGGTTCTCAGAACCACGTTATCTGAAATGTAGAAAGTGTCCTGCATATCCCTTGCAGGATGATCTTTGGGTATGTTTAGGGCCTCAAAGTTATAATAATCCAGCTCCACGTTGGGTCCGGTCACAACCCTGAATCCCATCCTGGACAAAATTTGGCAGATCTCCCCGGTGACCAGAGAGATAGGATGGAGATGACCGCGTGGCAGTTCTCTGCCCGGCAGGGTCACATCCAGATAAACGGAGTGTTCAACCTTTCCCGAGGCAAGGATCTCACTTAGATCGTCAAAACGTTTGGTCAGGTTGGCCTTAATGTGGTTGGCCAGCTTGCCCAGTTCTGGCCGCTCTTCGGGGGGCGCCTTACCCAGTTGTTTCATAAATGAAGTGACAAGGCCCCTTTTTCCAAGATACGAGACCCTGAATTTCTCAAGCCCGGAGGCATCACCAGCCCTCCCAAGCTCCTCAAGCGCCCGCTTTTCTAGCTCAAGGAGTTCTCTTTTCATTGGGCCGCGGGTTGGGCGTCAAAACTGTCATACCGGACCATAGTGGCCAAGTGAGAAAACGCTACAGGATCTCGGACGGCCATATCGGCAAGTATCTTTCGGTCTAGGGCAATCCCTGCCTTTAAAAGGCCGTTCATAAGCCTGCTGTAAGACAGACCGTTTTCCCGGGCAGCGGCATTTATCCTTACAATCCAGAGTCGGCGAAAGTCCCTTTTTCTGGTTTTTCGATCACGATAGGCATACATCCCGGCCCTGGCCACTGCAATACTGGCCGTCCTGAACTGTTTACTGAGACCGCCTCTGTAACCCTTGGCCGCCTTTAGTATCTTATTTCTTCTTTTCCTAGCCTTAGGACCTCTTTTTACCCTTGGCATTTGAAAACCTCTTTTGTGTTTTTTTGTTTTTGGTTTATTTTTGTGTCATTACAAACCCAAGCCCCCTAAACCCAACAACGTGGAGATGCTGCTAAAGGTAGGGTATGAGTTTGGCTACCTGTTTTTTGTTTGATGAGTCGACCAACCCCGATTTACGAAGATTTCTTTTTCTTTTTGTGCTTTTCTTTGTGAGAATATGACTCGAAAAAGCCTTGTTCCTGACAATTTTTCCCGAACCCGTGGTCTTAAACCTCTTGGCCGCGCCACGGTTCGTCTTCATTTTTGGCATTTCTAACCTCCCCTATCCGGATAATCCGGAGTTTTTCCTTTGTATTCTCTTTTTTTGAGCTTCCGGGCCGACCCCTAAGATCTATACCACTATGACCCTTGACCTAAAACTTCACCTTGGCAGGCCCTGTGTTAAAGTTCAAAACAAGAAATACAAAAGTTATTAATCCCTGAAACACCCCCGCCGAGTTCGGCCACGGGCAATAGACCTTAAGGCAACATCTATTATGATTATAAATATATTTTGACCGACATCTATTTCGGGATGACCACCATGCTCATCCTGTTCCGAGCTTCCAGTTTGGGGGCCTGTTCCACAGTCCCCTCGTCCGCAATTTCCTCGGCAACCCTGTTGAGGAGCTTTACCCCGGCTTCTTTGTATGCCATCTCACGGCCTCTGAAAAAAATTGTTACTTTCACCCGTGACTTCTGTGCCAAAAATTTTTTCATGTTCCTGACCTTAAAGCCAAGATCGTGATCCTCGGTGCGCGGTCTGAGCTTGATTTCTTTTAACACGCCGCCCCGTGTCTTTTTGCGTGTCGCCTGCAGCCGTTTGCTTGCCTCGTACTTGAACTTACCATAGTCCATGATTCGGCATACCGGGGGATCGGAGTTGGGTGAGACCTCGACGAGATCAAAGTCCTCGTTTCTTGCCTTCTCAAGAGCCTCGTTTACGGAAACAATCCCAAGCTGTTCACCTTCAGCCGAAATAAGTCTCACAGTCCTTGAACGAATCCGCTCGTTTACCCTGACATCATCAGATTTTTTACCTATGGTCATTACCTCCTTTATTTAGATTCTTGTGAGATCAGGTCAATAAACTCCTTTGTGTTCATGAGGGGAAGATTTTGACCATCCCTGAGCCTTGGGGTTACGCCTTTTATATCACATTCTTTGTCCCCCAATATGAGCATATAGGGAATCTTTTGCAGCTGGGACTCTCTTACCTTCAGACCCAGTTTTTCATTTCGAAAATCCGCGTCGACCCTGATGTTTGCCTCTTTAAGTGTTCTCAGCACCTCTTCGCCGTGGGGAATATTTCTGTCCGTAACGGTCAAAATGACGGCCTGCACCGGGGCAAGCCACGTGGGAAAAGCACCCGCATAATGTTCGATCAGTATCCCAACAAACCTCTCAATTGCCCCAAGGATTACCCTGTGGATCATGACGGGTCTGTGTTTTTTTCCATCCTTATCAATATAGACCAGGTCGAATCTTTCAGGAAGTGTAAAATCACACTGTATGGTCGAGCATTGCCACCTTCTGCCGAGGGCGTCTTTTAATTTTACATCGATTTTGGGTCCATAAAAGGCCCCATCCCCCTCATTGATATCGTATTGAAGATGGGAATCTTCCATTGCATTTCTTAACGCATTTGTGGCCATATCCCAATCTTCATCCGTCCCAATGGATTTCTCCGGACGGGTGCTTACTTCAAGTTCGTAGTCAAATTCGAAGATACCCATTATATCCCTTACAAAATCAAGAACCCCCTTTATCTCATCATTTAACTGTTGAGGAGTACAGATGATATGGGCGTCATCCTGTGTAAACTCCCTCACTCGTAACAGGCCATGCAGGACCCCCGACCGTTCATGGCGATGAACCGTCCCCAACTCAAAATAGCGTTTTGGCAAATCCCTGTAGCTTCTTATTTTGGATCGATAAATGAGCATATGTGCCAGACAGTTCATTGGCTTGATGCCGTAGGACTGCTCATCGATTTCCGTAAAGTACATATGTTCTCGATAATGTTCAAAATGACCCGACTTATTCCACAGCTCGGTCTTCAGCAGACTGGGGCCTTTTACCAGTTCATACCCCCTTTTCAAATGTTCACGTATTTCAAACGTTTCCAAAATATGACGCAGCATGGCACCCTTGGGGTGCCAGACTATCATGCCGGACCCAATCTCATCATAGGTGTTGAAAAGCCCTAGCTGAGGGCCAAGCTTGGCATGGTTTCTCTTTTTGGCTTCCTCAACCTTCTTGATATGTTGTCTCAATTCCTTTTTGTTTTCAAAGGCAATACCATAGATACGGCTAAGCATGGGCCTTTTTTCATCCCCCCGCCAATAGGCCCCGGCCACCTTGGTAAGCGCAAAGGCTTTTATCATACCGGTTGAAGGAATATGTGGGCCCCGACACAGATCGGTAAAGCTTCCCTGGGTATACATACTAACCTTTTCGGCCCCCAAGTCATTGATCAACTCTACCTTATACTCTTCCCCCAGGCCCTGAAAGAAATCAATGGCCTCCTGACTTGTCATTTCCGTGCAGGCAAAAGGGATATTTTTCTTTATGATCTCCACCATTTTTTCTTGGATCTTGGGAAGATCTTCTTCCTTAAACGGTCGTTCGTAATCAAAATCATAATAAAAACCATCTTCAACCGCCGGCCCTATGGTAACCTTCACCCCGGGAAATAGGTCCTTTACGGCCATGGCCATAACATGAGAAGTGCTGTGACGCAGCGTTTGAAGCCCCTCTGTCGAATTTACGTACACGGGCTCCAGTTCCGCTTGGGAATCTATCGCGGTTGTAAGATCGGCCAATTCCCCATTGATCTTAACCGCAACCACCCTGTCGAGTCCCTTGACTCCCAGCTTTGCCAATGCGTCATAGGCTGACATGGACCCAGCTTGGATCTCCTGGTCTTCCCCGGTTTTCAAATGAATAGAAACAGACGTCATATCCTTTGCCACCAAACCAAATAAGGCATCCGAAGCAGTAAACCTGATTCCTCAGATGCCTTATGTGATATCTTATCTTAACAGTACAATTTAGGGCGATTCTGCTATATGTTAAAAATCTTGTCAGAAAAAAGGTTTTGTATCACCAAACGGGATAAATTCAAATAATTCTTGAGCTTATAAACGATAACATCACAAAATGCAAGGAAAAAATAAAGTAGATCCCATCCCGATACCATCCATCCATCAAGAACCGGCGTAAAGATGGTTATTGGAGAGGCGTCTATTGTCAAAGGTTTTGGGTCAATAAGTCTTTGACAATAAATAGTGGAATCTGATTTATCGAAATAGATGTCTCATTTTAATAGCCATATTCCGTTGACCTCTTTGGCTTTACGGTTGACGATTCACTCAATGGTGCATACCATAGATATAGATTAATCAAGGCAATTAAATTGAGTGAGGAGTTTTTAGATTATGGCAAATGATATCATTCCAGACGAGACATTGGATTGTCGGGGTCTGAGTTGCCCCATGCCGGTTCTCAAGACAAAAAAGGCCATCGGCAACATGAAATCGGGTCAAATTCTGGAGATCTTGTGTACTGATACAGGAACAAAAAATGACATGCCGGCCTTCACAAAAAGGGCCGGGCATGAGTATCTTGGAGACACGGATGACGATGGGTTTATGCGTCTTCATATAAAGGTGAAATGACCCGACCCTGATTCCATTTTTTTGAAGAATAAATCTCCCAGGGGGTCGGATGCCAGGTTTTTGGTTTTGCTGTGCAGTATCAGCCTGACGGTAACAATAATCGAGGGCTTCAATCCTGAGATATTCAATCATCAATACTGGTCAATGATTTGGTTACGGCCAAAGATGCGTGTTGGGCAAAAAAGGCCGGACTGCTCGCGTTTGCAATGGTGATGCGACAGGTACGTCTTTTTGAGGGGGGACTTTGACACATGAAAGACATAAAACACGTGGCACTCTTAATTCGCCGAAAAGAAGACCTGTGGGAAGGATCCCGTTCAACAATTGGCCTGGCGGTTGAAAGCTTTTATTCTTACATGTTTGTGCTGGACGTCGAGGTGGATATGACAGAAAAGTACAAGGAAAACCTGGAATGGCTGGGAGACTTGGAATGCGAGTATTTTTCCAACAATGAGGTCAATACGAAAAAATATGGCTTTACATATATGACCCTTGAACAAATCGGCGAAAAGCTAAAAAAAATGGACCTGATCATACCCTTTGAGGGTTAAAGACAAAAAAACCTGCATATTCTTAAAAACAAGATCGGGTACCGGCAAAAAAGTTCTCATGGATAGCTTCACTACCTGTCAATTTTACTTTGTTTGTCAAAACCCCACGTATCGTTCCTGGTTCTATGGGATGTTTTTTTCTTGACACACTATTTATACTTCTAGTAACCATTCATATCAGCAAGATTTTTCGAACGGTTTAAAAAAATCAGACACCAGCCTAAAAAGAACATTCGCCCGCATATGCTATCGCGTTTTACATCAACACGGATAACCGTATTGATGAGGTATAGGTCATTTTCTCAACTCAAACCATTAACATTAAGAGGAGGCCAAAATGAAAAAAAATGACTGTTTGAAAAGGTTTATTCTTGTGACAACTGTTCTACTTTTTTCACTGCTATTTGCTTCTCAGGCATTGGCAGAAAAAAAAGAGATCAAAGTCGGCGTGATTTTTGACTACACCGGGCCATACGCGGCCGGTGGTTCCGAACCGGGAGCAGTCGGAACCAAGATAGCCATTGATATGATCAACGAACGGGGAGGTGTTGAAGGCTATAAAATAGTACCCATTTATGCCGACGCCCAGAGCAAGGTGCCGGTGGCCATCAACGAAGCCGAAAGATTGTTAAACCAGGAAAAAGTAGATTTGCTGTTGGGTTTTTACTCCAGTGGGCAGTGCGTGCCCGTGGCCGCCAAGGTGGACACCCAGAAGAAATTTATGTGGGCCAATATCTGTGTGTCTTCGGCCGTGTTCAAAAATCGAAACCTTAAATATGTATTTCGACCCCAGGTCCACAGTGATACATATGGTTTGGTTTCACCGGAATTTATTGCCTATTATGCAAAATCGAAACTGGGCATGGATCCAAAGGATGTTCGGGTAGCAATCATCTATGAAGACGGACCATATGGCAGCGGGATTGCCTCGGGCAACGAAGTGGGCGCAAAGGCCCAGGGCATGAACATCGTTTTGAAGGAGGGGTATTCCGCCACCGCACCGGATCTGTCCTCTCTGGTAACCAAACTGAAACGGGCACGTCCTGATGTTATTTTACATACGGGTTACAACCCGGATATCACGCTGCTTCTGCGTCAGGGGCGCGAATTGGGTCTCAAGTTCAAGGTGCTTATCGGACACGGCGCCGGTTACGGTCAGATTGACAAGCTGATTGCGACGTTTGGAACCGATGTCAATTATATTTTTAATGTCGATCCTGTTGCTGCTCAGTTGCTCGACCCCAAAACCCTTGCACCGGGATTGGGTGATCTCACCAAGGAAATGATCAAACGGTATAAGGCTGAAAAAGGGGTGCAAGAGGTTCCTCCCCATACCAGCATGGGGTTCAACAATACCTGGATTTTCCTAACCGATGTGCTGCCCAGGGCTATCAAGAAATACGGCGGTTATGACCCGGAATCCCTCCGTAAAGCCGCCATGGACACCGATATTCCGGTTGGGGGAACTATTCAGGGATACGGCGTAAAATTCTACCCTCCGGGTCATAAAATGGCCGGGCAAAGTATGCGCGCAACCCCTGTAGTTATGCAATATATCGATGGAGAGACCAAGATTGCCTGGCCAAAAGCAATCCAGACCATCGACCCGATTCTACCGCTGCCTGCTTCACAACCCTACGCCGTAAAATAGCCTGCAACCTTCAGGCCGAAAGGAAGGTGCACTTTTGCTAGCGGTCGAAAACGCTGTTATGCGCTTCGGAGGATTCGTTGCCATCCATAACGTTTCCTTCGAAGTGAAACAAGGTGAAATTCTGGGATTGATCGGACCAAACGGGTCGGGAAAGAGCACCCTTTTCAATATCATCTCTGGTGCTCTCAAACCGTCCGAAGGCAGGGTTCGATTTTATGATAAAGATATAACCGGTTTGCCTCCGGATAAGATTTGCCATCTGGGGGTTAGCCGTACCTTTCAGATCCCCCGACCATTCCGCAAAATATCCCTCCTGGATAACGTGAAAGTGTCCGCCTATTTTGGGCAAAATGGGATCATCTCACGGTCCAAAGCCGAGGAACTGGCAAAAGAAGCCTTGGATCTTGTCAAACTACCTATGGATTCAGGGATCATGGTTGATTCGCTGGGTGCTGCGGGGCTAAAAAAACTTGAGCTGGCAAGGGCCCTCGCTACCCAACCAAAGCTTCTTCTTGCTGATGAAAGCCTTGGGGGTCTTGATGAAACAGAGATGGATCAGGCAGCGGACATGTTGGAGGTCATTCGGCAGGAAAAGGGGATTACGATTATTTGGGTGGAGCACATCATGGGTGTACTGATGCGTGTGGTCGACCGCGTAATTGTACTCGATCATGGTCAAAAAATCTCGGAGGGTCTTCCAAAAGACGTGGCAGCTGATCCAAAAGTGATTGAGGTCTATCTTGGCCAAGAAAAAGTCCAACTGAAAGAAAAGCCAGCTCATGGTCATCAACCCATGTGACTCCCCGGGAATAAAGATCCGGACCCAAAGAACCGGATTTTCCGCGTTGGATAAAATTGCAGGAGGGATAGGGTGCTCCAACTCCACGCCGTAAATGCTAATTACGGATCATTCCAGGCACTTTTCGATATCAGCCTGTCTGTCGAACAGGGGGAAGCGGTCGCGGTCATCGGCCCCAATGGTGCCGGGAAAACCACGCTGCTCCGAGTGATATCCGGTCTTGTAAAGGCACGCGATGGTACGTTGACCATGGAAGGCAGTGATTTGAGAACTGTCCCGCCACACGCCATCATTGAACTCGGGATCGCGCACGTGCCCGAAAACCGCCGCCTTTTTCCCCGGATGACGATCCAGGACAACCTAAAGATCGGGGCGTTTACCCGGTCTGCCAGAAAACAATTCAAAGAACGGTTGGCGTTCGTTTATGGACTGTTTCCGATTCTTGCAGCACGATGTACTCAATTTGCCGGTACGCTTTCAGGCGGTGAACAGCAAATGTGTGCCATTGGCAGGGCATTGATGTCAAACCCAAGGATGCTTCTCATGGACGAACCATCGGCCGGTCTGGCACCGGTCATTGTCCAGCAGGTCTTTGAACTGGTACGACAGATTCGTGAAAAGGGATTCACCGTACTGATTGTGGAGCAGAATATCCAGCAGGTCCTCAAAGCAGTGAGCCGCGCATACCTCTTGGAGGTGGGCCGTATTAAAGCGAGCGGCTCGTCTGCTGAATTGATCGACAGTGAAGAGATACGCAGAGCCTATATCGGGGTTTAAAAACACTATACAACTGGTGGAGCGGATGTTCGATATTTATCTTCTTGAAACGATTATAAACGGAATACTGCTGGGTGGTGTTCTGGCACTGCTGGCGCTCGGATTAAATCTGATTTTTGGTGTGATCGATGTGATCTGGATCTGTTACGCCGAATTGGTCATGCTCGGGATGTACACCATCTTTTTTCTTTATGTAAAATTCGGGTTTCCTTTGGTCCTGGCCTGTATTGGCGGCATCGCGGTAGTTGCGATTGTCGGATATCTGGTGCATTT
>JAUVRS010000058.1 GCA_030597505.1 Desulfobacteraceae bacterium | reverse complement strand
GTATGCCACATTACCCCAAAAACTTTTTCTTGAAAGCTATAGCAGGGGTTGAGGTCATTCTGTGTTCAGGAGCTCCAGAAACTCATCCCCATTGAGGATAACAACCCCTTTTTTCTCTGCCTCGCTGAACTTTGAGCCAGGGCCCTCCCCCGCGACCAGATAATCGGTGCTGCTGCTCACCGAGGAAGAGACCCTGCCGCCCCGTCTGAGGATCTGCTCTTTGGCCTCGGAACGTTTCATTGAGGAGAGGGAACCGGTCATCACAAAGGTTTTTCCTGCCACCGCTCCCGTCACGGGGTGTACCATGGTTTCAAACCGAATGCCCGCTTTCAGGAGACGTCCACAATGCTCCTTGTTGGATCTGTCAGAGAAATACGTGACTATACTTTCCGCTATTTGAGGACCGATCCCGTCGATGGCCAGCAGTTCCTTCTCTGTTGCCCCCTCCAGATGTTTGAGTTCCCTAAAATGATCCGCCAATATCCCGGCAACGTGTTCTCCAACATGTCTGATTCCCAGCGCATAGATAAACCGGCCCAGGGTTGTACGCTTGCTCTTTTCAATGGCTTCCGTGAGATTGTCCGCTGATTTATCCGCTATCTTATCAAGCCCAAGGAAGTCGTCAAACTGGAGTTCATACAAATCAGCTGGTTCTCTTACCAATCCCTCTTTTATTAACTGTGCGGTCAATTTATCCCCGAGCCCATCTATATCCATGGCCCCTTTTGAGACAAAATGCTTTAGCGATTCTTTCACCTGGGCCGGGCAGTTGGGGTTTGGGCATCTCAGAACCACCTCTCCTTCCCTTTTTGCCACATCCCCCCCACAAACAGGACAGTGGGTCGGCATGACAAATTTTCTTTCCGCGCCCGTCCTCTTTGACAGGACCACTTGCACCACCTCAGGTATAACATCCCCGGCCCTTTGGACCAGCACAGTATCCAGCTCTCGCACATCTTTTTTCTCTATCTCATCCTGATTGTGGAGGGTCGCCCGCTTTACTGTAACGCCCCCGATCTCGACGGGTTCGAGGTGTGCCACGGGTGTAAGGGCGCCGGTACGTCCCACCTGTACATCAATCTTGATGATTCTTGTGGTCTCCCGGGTAGGTCTGAATTTATAGGCAAGCGCCCATCTGGGGCTTCTGGATTTCTCACCCAGTCTTGCCTGCAGGTTGAGCTGATTGACCTTGATCACAGCCCCGTCGATTTCATAAGGAAATTGGGATCGTATCTCTTCAAGGTGCCGGCAACACTCTATGACTTCACCCGGTGTGGAGCATATCCGGATATGAGGCCTGTTCACCCGGAAGCCCCATTGCTGGATGGAAATCATCATTTCATGGTAGGTGTCAAAGGGGGCCCCGTTTATCTGTCCGACACCATAACAGAACATATTGAGCGGCCTCTTGGCGGTGATTCTCGGATCCAGCTGCCGCAATGAACCGGCTGCGGCGTTCCTGGGGTTTGCAAATGGTGGGAGGTTCTGCCCAAGCCTTGTCCTGTTCAATTCCTCAAGGGCCTCCTTTTCCATATACACTTCACCCCTGACCTCCACCAGATCCGGTACAGGACGTCCATTTTTTGGTTTCGTCAGGGTCAGAGGGACCGTCAAAATAGTCTTTATGTTCCGGGTAATGTCCTCCCCCACATAGCCATCGCCCCTGGTTGACCCGACCGTGAGTCTGCCATTCTCATAAACCAGCTCCAGGGCAACGCCGTCAATCTTGGGCTCCACCGTGTATTCCACCGGGGAGTCGTCTCCCAGAAATCTCTTTAGCCTGGCATCAAAATCCTTTATATCCTGATCCCGGAACCCATTTCCAAGGCTGAGCATGGGAACCCGGTGTCTTACAGGTGAAAAAGCCTCCCGGGGCTCTGCCCCAATCCGCCGGCTGGGTGAATCGGGTGTGACAAGGCCGGGGAACTGTTTCTCAAGCTCGGTTAACCGCTGAAAAAGTCTGTCATACTCGGCGTCTGATATCTCAGGGTCATCCAGGGCATGGTATTGCTGGTTGTGGTAGCGGATCTCTTCCCTTAACGCCTCGACTTCCGATCTAATTTTTTCCATTCCCTATCCACACTTCAGTTCACCTGACCCCACTTCTCCTTGACCGCCTTCACAAGCCCAAAACAGCCTGTCAGCATCATGTCCCCAAAAGGGGCGGCCATGTGCCCATTCAAGCTCAAGAACCTTTCCCTATTCGGCCCGGTTATGGTCAGGTGTTTAAACGGGCTCGCCTCCCCGGCCCCGGGAAGTACCCGGCACCCGTGACCCGTGTCCTCAAAGATCTCTCGGTTTGTGAGACTTTCTTTTCGGAACCGATCCAGATGATCATTTAGTTTCACAGGGTCCAGCAATGAGGTGTGGTGTTCATATATCCCCCATATTTTTTTGGCTTTGACCAGAGCAGCCACCGTATGTTCATTGCCGATATTGACGATGGTAACCCCCTCTTCCCGCCTTGAATCAGTCCAGGGGTCCTGAAGGGCGCCAAGGAAGGCCGAAGCGCATGTATCCGTCACCCATGCCCCCGGCACACTTTGAGTGACCGCCTTCATCCGGGTAAGGTGCCCCGGGGGTGTTTGATAGAGGAGACTTTCAAAACCGTTTCCCGATCCGAGGAGATCCGTCCACTGCTCGAATCTAAAGGCCCTGTTGCTTTTTGTAGGCGAAAACCCATGATCCTGAACCGAAACTGCAACGGTTTTTGGGGTGGCCACCTGGAACTGGCCCAGGGCCCGGCTTATGGCCCCAAGGTTAAGGTCACCCATCTCAAGTTCCGTCAGGGGTGCCGCTCCCGGCCTGTTATCAACAATCTGGATGCCCATACCTTCCACTTTGGCAAGGTCATCATGAAAGGTAAGTGCCGGCTCCTTCCCGGCAAAGACCTTAAGGCCCTTACTCAGGTGCCTTTTCATAGCCCGTGAACAGGGGCCTCCGCCCATTGTTTTGCCAGTGAGAAAGATATGATGCCCCTTTTCTGTGGCCCGTTCTATCTTGGCCGCAAGGATTGTGGTTGCGGAGGGGAGGATCATCTTTGGGCGATTCTCGGGGTTAACCCCGTGCTGCCAGACAAGAATGTCCTGTGTACCGCTTCCCACATCCACAGCCAGTATATCTTTGGATACGTCCATTTTGTCTCTACCCATAAATCAGACTCCGTGTAACTTATTTGGCTCACCTCTTTGACGTCATCACCCGAGAGCAGGAGGCTGCCACATCCAGCAGCGTCTGTCCGGCCGCCCTCGACCCCTTTTTTAATCGAGGGTTAGAAAACCCGTGTCGCCATTTGAAGTCAAAGAGTTCATCGGAGACAACAAGCAGCCCTGCCATTGACACCGCGCGGTAAAGGGCAAGGGTCATAAGGGCAGAGATCTCCATCTCCACACCCAATATACCACGGGCCTGATAGGCCTTCACCTTGCTCACCGTTTCCCTGTAGATGGCGTCGGTGGTCCATACCACTCCTTTTGAAAACGGTAACCCGCGTCGTTCCAGCTCCTCCTCCAGCATCTGGTTGAGTGTCTCATCCGATTCAGGGCTTTGAGCCCCTATGGGATAATGGGCCGACGTCCCCTCCTCAGAAACCGCCCCGGTTGGAACCACAATATGGCCGATGGGCAAATCCGGTTGTAATGAACCGCACCACCCCAGCACCCAGATCCTTTTTGCGCCCAAAACAATGAGTTTTTCCATACCCATGACCGCGTGCGGGGCCCCCAGAAAAGGACCGCAAAGGGTCAGTGGCTCATGGTCCCCTCTCTCTGTCTGGTATAAGCGGTACAATCTTGTCTGGGAGAAAGGGACCTCTTTGGCCTTGGCCGTCTGCACCAGATACGTGAGTTCATAGGGGATAATAACCATCAAAACATCAGGTCCCACCGGGGGGTCACCTGCTGCCTTTATGGGCCTGATAATTCCCGCTTCCCTCTCCTGTTTCATATACGGGCCGTGCCCCCGTTTCTTTTTTTGGGAGGTTGTCCGAGCGCCATAGCGGCTCTTCTATGGAGGGAGATTTTAGGGTTTCTGGCCCCTCATGGCAACCCCTAATCCGGACAAACCGGAAAATTGAAGATTTCGTAAGGCTTTAGATTCTTACATAATACCCCTGAGAGTTCATCTCTCATAATTTGTATCATATTGTCATTATTGCGAATCTTGCCCAAAGTGTTCACGCGTCAGTGTCCGGAATCATTTAAAATTTACCTGCAAAAAAAGCAAATTTAGAGAATCACACTATTTTTTTGAAAAAATGACGAAAATGTGGTAATATTTCCCAAATGATACCAAGATGGTTTTTTATTGACAAAAGAGCAGATTTAAAGTTAAATTGAAAGTTTCGCCCTTTTAGAACATCTTATAGCTATGTTTGAAGCCTTAACAGAAAAATTAGACGGGGTATTTAAGAAGGTCACCGGTCGGGGACGGCTGAGTGAGACCGACATCAAGAATGCCCTGAAGGAGGTACGTCTAGCCCTGCTTGAGGCGGATGTCAACTATAAAGTGGTCAAAGGGCTTGTTGACGACATTCGTGAACGTGCTCTGGGGCAGGAAGTTTTTGGGAGCCTGACCCCCGGACAGCAGCTCATAAAGATAGTGAACGAGGAACTCACGCGCCTCATGGGTGAGACTCAACAAGGGTTGCATCTGACAGGAAAGGCCCCCCATTCGGTGATGCTCGTGGGTCTGCAGGGCGCTGGGAAAACCACAACGGCAGCAAAGCTGGCCAGGTATATCCACAGCCAGGGGAGGCACCCGTATCTCGTCCCTGCGGATATTTACAGGCCGGCCGCCATTGATCAGCTAAAAATATTGGGCGCCCAGATAAATGTGCCCGTTTACAATTCGGATCCGGGTCAAAGACCTGAAGATATCTGTACAGATGCACTTTCCAGGGCCGGGGGAGAACACGCGGATGTCCTGGTAATTGATACTGCCGGTCGGCTGCATATCGATGAGACCATGATGGAGGAACTTGTCAGGATCAAGACAGCGGTCGATCCCGCTGAGATCCTCCTGGTAGCCGATGCCATGACAGGCCAGGACGCGGTCAATGTGTCAAAACATTTTGACGAAAGCCTGGATATCACCGGCGTCATTCTCTCCAAGATGGAAGGTGACGCAAGGGGTGGCGCAGCCCTGTCCATAAAGGCCGTGACCAAAAAACCCATCAAATTTGTTGGTGTGGGAGAGAAAATTGACGCCCTGGAACCCTTCCACCCGGACAGAATGGCATCTCAAATCCTGGGGATGGGAGATGTGCTGACACTGATCGAAAAGGCCGGAGCGGAATTTGATGAAAAAGAGGCTCGGAAGTTAGAGAAAAAACTCAAAAAAAATGAATTCGATCTGGAGGATTTTCAAACTCAGTTGAGACAGATGAAAAAATTGGGCTCCTTTGAGCAGATCTTGGGGATGCTGCCGGGGATGGGGCAGATCAAGAAACTAAAACAGCTCAAACCCGATGAAAGGGAATTGATCCGGGTGGAGGCCATCATAAACTCCATGACCAAAGAGGAGAGACGGAAACACAAGATCATAAACGGGAGCAGAAGACGAAGAATCGCAAAGGGCAGCGGGACGACGGTACAGGATGTGAACCGACTCCTAAAGAACTTTACGCAAACAAAGAAAATGATGGAGCAGTTTACCAAAAAGGGTAATCTAAACATGCCATCCCTTTTCGGATAACGGTTTTTGTTGCTTCAAATTTGATGGTCTCATAAAAAGTCTGAGATCAAATTTTGTCGGCTTATAACCCTTTGATTTTATTACATGTCAGTTTAATTTTTTGTAAATTTTGCGCCTTTTTGCGGCTTTATTAAGTTTGTGTGCCCTGGAAATTTTTTGCCGGCTGGGCACAAATTCAAATGGTTGCCACTTGTTTTGGCGATCAGAAATAGTACAGAGGGGAGATCAACTCACATGGCAGTCAGGATTAGGTTAACAAGGATGGGGACCAAGAAAAAACCGTTTTATCGTCTGGTGGCAGCTGATTCAGAAGCGCCCCGTAATGGTAGATTTCTTGAGATACTGGGTTACTATGATCCAATGAAAGACCCGAAAGAGATAAAGATTCACGAAGACAAGGTCAAACACTGGCTTGAAAAGGGGGCGCTTGTCTCAGAGTCTGCGAAGGCCATCCTAAAGAGAGGCAGTTCGGTGGAAGCCAGTGCGGCAACTCAGTGAAATGCAGTGGTGGTGAAAGCAAAGACGGGGGTGAATCGAGATGAAGGATCTAATTACATACATCGCTAAGTCGCTGGTGGACGCACCCGATGAAGTCATCGTCACGGAAATAATGGGGGCGCAAACCTCTGTTATCGAACTGAAGGTAGCCAAGGAAGATTTGGGGAAAGTCATCGGCAAACAAGGCCGTACAGCCAGGGCCATGAGGACTATTCTCAGCGCCGCCTCCACCAAGATAAACAAACGATCTGTTTTGGAAATAATCGAATAGCCTTGGCACAGGTTCCACCCGGAAATTTGCTTCTAGTGGGCAAGGTAATGAGGCCTCATGGTCTGGTGGGTGCACTCAGGATCTTTTCTTATGCCGACTCAGAGCGGTCATTCCTGAATGCCGGAAGCGTGTTCCTCAAGTCCGTATCCGGCGAAACGCACGAGTACCCGGTGAAGGCCGCAAGACCTCACAAAAAAACTTTTTTGTTGGTGCTGGACGGATTAACCTCCATTGACCGGGCAGAAGCGTACAGGGGGGCGGAAATATTTATACGCCGGGATTCGCTTGTTCGCAAGGAGGATGAATATTTTTGGTTTGAACTGTTGGGTATGCAGGTTTATCTTGATACAGGAGAGCATCTGGGCGATGTCTCGCAGATCATACCCACGGACAGCAACGATATATACGTGGTAAAAAAGGGGACCAGAGAGATATTGCTCCCTGCCACATATGACGTCGTCCATGAGATTGATCCCGAAAACCGGAAAATGATTGTCTCAGGGACGGAGGGGCTCTTTGATTTGAATGAAGTTTGATGTCCTCACCATATTTCCCGAAATGTTCTCCTCCTTCCTCCGGTTTGGGGTGTTGGGGCGGGCAATAGAAAATGAGTTGGTGGATGTCGGGCTGGTCAATATCCGCGACTTTGCCAAGGGGGCGCACAAGACCACCGATGACCGGCCCTATGGCGGGGGAGAGGGAATGGTCATGAAGGCCGGACCCATTCATCGGGCCCTCAATTCCGTTGAAAGGGTGAATGGCAGAAGCCTTGTAGCCCTTCTGTGCCCCCAGGGTAAAAGGCTTGATCAGCCAACAGCCTGGGAGTTGTCAAACTGGGATCAACTCATTCTTATCTGCGGCCGATATGAGGGGGTGGATGAGAGAATACGGTTGACCTCTATCGATAGGGAACTATCCATTGGCGATTATGTGTTGAGCGGCGGAGAACTGGGGGCCATGGTCCTCATGGAGGTCATCAGCCGTCTGATCCCGGGTGTCCTGGGTGGGGAGAGATCCAACATTGAAGACTCTTTTGAGGAGGGGTTACTGGAGTATCCACAGTATACCCGGCCGAGAGTCTTCCAGGAAAAGGAGGTCCCCCCTGTTCTCCTGTCGGGGGATCATGAAAAGATTCGTCTCTGGCGCAGAAGAGCGTCCCTGAAGAGAACAGCTTTGAAGAGACCGGACCTCCTCGCAAACGCCGGGTTGACCTCCGAAGATGAGAGGATCCTTCAAGAAATAAAGAAGGACTCCGAAGGGCCTTAAACAACAGATACAGCAGAAGTAAATTGATGCGTCTTTATGTCGGGCTGGTCCATTACCCTGTTTATAACAAAAACCATGAAATAGTTGCCTCCGCCATAACCCCTTTGGATCTACATGACATTGCCAGATCGGCCAGAACCTATGATGTCAGGAGGTTTTTTGTGATTACGCCGCTTGATGATCAGCAGCGGCTGGCCAAGAAGATTTGTGACCACTGGATCAAAGGATATGGTGCCAGGTATAACCGACACCGAAAAGAGGCCATTGAGCTCGTTTCGGTAGTCCCCTCCCTGGAGGGGGCGATCAAAGAAATCGCAAGACTTGAAGGAGAGCCCCCAATGGTGATAGCAACCGATGCCTCTAAACAGGGGGATCGGGGGATCTCTTATAAATCGGCAAAGACCTCCATTCTGGAAAACCGGGTTGTTGTTTTGCTGTTTGGAACAGCCTGGGGTCTTGACAGGGCCGTTATAAACGGGGCAGATTATGTTCTGGCCCCCATTTTTGGAAAGAAGGACTACAATCACCTTTCGGTGAGGACGGCTGCCGCCATTACTCTGGATCGGTTGGTTGGAGACTTTGAATAATCCGCAGCGCGCGAGATCGAGAAATAAGTTTAGGAGGAAGACATGAATGTTATAGAGACACTTGAAAAGGAACAGATGCGCTTTGACATCCCGAATTTTGGACCGGGTGACACGGTCAAAGTGCATGCCAGGATAAGAGAGGGTCAGAAAGAGCGGATACAGGTATTCCAGGGGGTTGTCATCAGGAAGAGAAAAGGGACTACCGGCGCTACCTTTACAGTCAGGAAGATATCTTACGGCGTTGGCGTCGAGAGGATTTTTCCCCTTCATTCCCCTATGATCGATAAGGTCGAAGTGGTATCCAAGGGCAAAGTAAGGAGAGCCCGACTCTACTATCTCCGGAAACTCAGGGGAAAGGCCGCCCGTATCAAAGAGCTAAGAACATAGTGCTTGCAGGGGCTTTTTACTCTCAGGGGTTTTATGATTACCTTAATATACGTAATATAAATGACACAAAAACCGGTGTGTCCACCCAAAAACCTCCCCCTTTTCCCTGATGAAAGCCTCGGTTCTCCAACACGCGATCCATTTTTCCATGAAGGGTTGGCCCAAAAGGCCGGATATGATCTGATTGCGGGGGTCGATGAGGCCGGTCGAGGCCCATTGGCCGGCCCGGTTGTAGCGGCCGCAGTAATTATCCCCCAAGGAACTGACCTGGCAGGCGTCCGGGATTCCAAGAAAATGACCCCCGGCGCCAGAGAAAAGGCCTTTTCTGATATTTGTCATCGGGTCTTGGCCATGGGGATAGGGGTTGTTTCCCACGATTATATAGATAAATTCAATATTTTGAGGGCCGCCCTCGAAGCCATGAGGCAGGCTGTGACGGCATTGGCTCCACAACCCGAGTTCGTTCTGGTAGACGGTATCCACGAAATTCCTCTCCCGGTTCCTCAAAGATGCCTCAAAAAAGGAGATCAGATAAGCCGGAGCATTTCAGCCGCCTCTGTGGTGGCAAAGGTGTATCGGGACAGAATCATGCGTTCATATCACCAAATGTATCCGGTCTATGATTTTGACAGACATAAAGGGTACGGGACACGGCAGCACCTCAAGGCCCTGAGGAAATACGGTCCATCCCCCATCCATCGCAAAACCTTTAAAGGAGTATCCGGTCTTGACAAGAGAAAGACTTGAGCTGGGGGAATTTGGTGAGAAACTGGCCCTAAAAAAAATCAAAGGGCTCGGTTACAAAAAAATCATCCAAAACTATCGGTGCCCTTTGGGTGAGATAGACCTGATTGCAAAGGATGACGACACCCTGGTCTTTATCGAAATAAAGACCAGAAGGGGACGCTCCATTGCCTATGCCAAAGAGGCGGTGGATGCCAGAAAGAAACGACAGCTCTCAAAAGTGGCCCTGGCGTATTTGAAGTCCAATGACTGTTACGGGGTCAAGGCAAGGTTTGATGTGGTGGCCATCAGCCTCAGTGGAGACAAACCCCGGATCGAAGTAATCAAAAATGCCTTTGATCTGGCCTATTAGAAGGCTGTCCGAGAATGAAAAATTCAACCACTATAGATCACCAAGACGGCATTCGGCGTTTTGGGACCCTCTATGCCGTCTCAACACCCATAGGGAACCTGGAGGATATCACCCTGAGGGCCCTCAAAATTCTCGAGAATGTTGACGTGATAGCCGCTGAAAATGTGACACATACAAGGAGGCTGTGTACTCATTACGGCATAAAGTCAAGACTTACACACTACAGCCAACACAACCGATATGCCAAGACCCCTGAACTCATTGGGCGGTTAAAATCAGGTTTTGACATTGCCCTGGTAACGGACGCGGGCACCCCGGGAATTTCCGACCCGGGTGTCCACCTGATAAACAGGGCGCTTGAGGAAAACGTAAAGGTCTCGCCTGTTCCGGGGGCATCCGCCCTGGCAGCAGCACTTTCAGTCTCCGGACTGGCTACAGATCAGTTTGTATTTTTGGGATTTTTGTCCAACAAACAGGGCAGAAGAAAACGGGAATTAAAAAAACTGATCACCGAACCCCGTACCATGGTCTTTTATGAGGCCCCTCATCGCATCATGGCCATGCTTATCGATCTAAAAGATATACTGGGTGATCGGCGAATGGTGATGTTGAGAGAGATGACAAAGGTGTTTGAAGAAGTCAAAAGGGGATCTGTCAGCAATATCTTAAACCATCTGGCCCCGGGCGGCAAAACAAGAGGGGAATTTACGTTGGTTGTGGAGGGCAGTAAAAAAGAAAAGGAAATTCATGCCCTGAACCGGGAGACCCTTGACAGGGTAGACAAGTTGCTGGCCGAGAAAAAAATGAGCATCCGGGACATAGCGGGGCTCATTTCCAGCGAGGTGGATCTCACCTACAGACAAGTCTACAAAGAATGTCGTGTCAGGAAACGTCCTCCCGAGGGAGTTTGACGCGGATGGAACTGGTAAAAAAGCTCACGATCAAAAACAATTTGGGGCTGCATGCCCGGGCCGCTGCCAAAATAGTGGCACTGGGCAACCAGTTTGATTCGCAGCTCTTCCTCAACAAGGATACCAAAGAGGCGGATGGCTCAAATATACTCTCCATAATTGCCCTTGAATGCCCCAAAGGAACTGAGGTGGAGGCCC
>JAUVRS010000224.1 GCA_030597505.1 Desulfobacteraceae bacterium | reverse complement strand
GTTGGGCGGTCGGGCTATCCATACTGGGGACCTTTGTCAGCAGTATAACCTTTTTAGCATACCCCGGTCAGGGATATAATTTCAACTGGGACGTATTTATGTTTTCCCTTACGCTCCCCGTCGCCGCACTTGTCGCCACCTTTTACTTCGTGCCGCTTTACAGGACAAAGGTTAAAGTATCGGCCTATGAGTATTTGGAACAACGGTTTGGGGGGTGGGCCCGAGTTTACGGCAGCATAAGTTTTATGCTGGGCTCGCTTGCCCGGATCGGGATGATATTGTTTCTGGTATCGCTTGTCTTACACCACCTCACCGGGTGGTCCTACTCAACCATCATAATCATAACGGGCATCGGTGTAATATTCTATACCATGATTGGTGGAATTGAGGCTGTCGTCTGGACAGATGTGATCCAGGTGATAATCCTCTTTGGAGGTGCCATCATCTCCATAATCATCCTGTCCATGGGAATGCCTGAAGGTCCGGGGCAAATATTTACCATTGCTTCAGAGCACCATAAGTTTTCCCTGGGAAGTTGGAAGTTTGATCTGGTGGCACCCACCGTCTGGGTGGTTATCCTGTACGGCATAATGGAGAACCTCAGAAACTTCGGGGTTGACCAAAATTATGTGCAGCGTTACCAGACGACCTCCTCCATCAAAGCCGCCTCTCGTTCGGTATGGATAGCAGCCCTTGCCTATATCCCCATATCCGCGCTTTTCCTTTTTATCGGTACGGCCCTCTATGCTGACTACCGGGTTCACCCGGGAGAACCCCCCCCTCATCGGCAGGGGGAACTTATGGGGGACAAAATGTTTCCCCTGTTTATCGCGACACATTTCCCTGTGGGACTCCGGGGAGTGATCATTGCTGCCATTTTTGCGGCTGCCATGAGCAGCATTGATTCGTCCCTCAATTGTGTCTCTACCCTCACCTTGCTTGACTTTTATAAGAAATATGTGAACAAGGATGCCGATGAGAGTCAAAGCATCAAAATGCTTAGGATCTATACGGTGATCTGGGGTATTTTAGGCACCCTCACCGGCTTGGCTATGACCCGGATTCAGACCGCACTTGAAACCGGTTGGCAGCTTGCAGGAATAGCCGGAGGAGGTGTGATAGGCCTTTTTCTCTTAGGGTTATGTTTTCGGTGGGTTAGGCGTTGGCAGGCAGGCGTTGCGGTTACTGCCAGCGTGATAACACTTGCCTGGGCGACCTTTGCACGCAACCTGCCCGCAGGCTGGAAATGGATCGAGTGCACCTGGCATACCAGAATGATCGGTGTGATCGGTACCATCACCCTGCTGGTGGTCGGTTTCGGCCTCGGCCTTCTCGTCCTCATGGCAAAAGGGAAACAGAGTGAAATGAAAAGTTAGTCCCCGCCGCCTGAACTCCGCCATAACCACCTCCCGACCGTCCATTCCATTCCTTGTTTTGCTTGAGCCTCTGAAGACCTCACCTCTAAACGATCACGAAAATCTTAACTGGACATCAGGGTCTCAGACATGTAGAACTTGCCCTTGTCAAAAAACGGAATGGCATGCGAATAATTCCATTGACCGGAATTGATCTGAATAAATAAAAGAATGGAGGGTATTGAATGGAGAGACCTTTGGAAGGTGTAAGGGTGTTGGATTGCGGAATATATCATGCCGGACCCGGGGGGCTTGCCATCCTTGGAGACCTGGGTGCTGAGGTCATAAAGATAGAGGAACCAAGAATGGGCGACCCCATAAGGATGGTGAAAAGAATCGGAAGCATCCCCCTTGATCTCCCGGGTGACAGGACCCTCTTCTGTGAGGGTGCCAACCGGAACAAAAAAAGCATTGGCGTAAATCTGAAGACAAAAAAAGGGCAGGAAATCGTACATCGTCTTGCAGCCAGCTCTGATGTGTTTATGACCAACATGCGGCGTGCGGCAGCGGAGAACATGAATATCACCTACCCCATCCTGCGTAAGATAAACCCAAAATTGATATATGCCTCTGTCTCAGCATTTGGTCCGAAGGGTCCCGATAGCGACCGGGGTGGATTTGATTACCAGGGGCAGGCAAGATCCGGGCTTATGTATTCCATGGGAGAGATTGACACTCCCCCCGCGGTATGCCAATTCGGAATTATTGATCAGGCCACCGCAATAATGGTCAGCCACGACATCATAACAGCCCTTTACATGAGGGAACGAAAAGGCATCGGCCAGGAAATCAAGGTGTCTATCCTGGGTTCGGCGACCTTTTTGCTCTATTTCAACATCCTCATAGCCCATATGGCAGGATTTGAGGTTCCCCGGCACCGCAGAACCACAGAACATCCCATGAGAAACTATTACAAATGCGGCGATGACAAATGGCTTATGATGACACTTACCCCTACGGAACGTCATTGGGGACCATTGTGTCAGGCACTGGGTCATCCTGAACTTGAAAATGACCCCCGTTTTAGTACGGATGATGAAAGACTCAAAAACGCAGAACAGCTGGTGACTATCTTTGACGGCCTTTTTGCCACCCGCCCAAGGGACAAATGGATAAAAGTGTTTGCCGAATATGACCTTTTCTGCTGTGGGGTCAATTCGGTGACAGACCTTGCCGATGACCCTCAGGTCATTGAAAACGACTACCTGATTGACTTTGACCACCCCACCGTCGGAAGAGTGAAGATCCCGGGGTATCCCGGTCATTTCAGCGAAAGTTGGGCAAAGACAACCAGTGCCGCACCTAGGCTTGGAGAGCATACAGATGAGGTTCTTCGAGAGTTGGGCGGTTATACGGAAAAGGAGATTACGCAATTAAGAGAAGACGGCATACTGTAGGAAAGAAGGGGCCAAAACCCATCTTTTGGTTGACCAAAAGAAATGTATGAATTATGGGATATAAAGATCCTTGGTCCAGCCACTCTTTGGGGCATAGATTCGCTTTTGCGAACGGAAAGCCGAAGAGAGGGACCCAAGTTTGTTACATTTAATAAACAACCCCCAAAGCTTGAGCAGGGGAAAAAGCATGTCCAGAACAGGTATTTTTAAAGACAGGAGATTTATAAATCACAGACCGGGGCGATTTCACCCAGAAAGCCCTAAAAGGCTCGAAACGATCTATGCCATGCTGGAGGAACCCGAAATGGCGGACCTGTTTCAAGAGATCCCGGTAAGACGGGCTAAGAAAGAGGAACTCTGCTGGGTTCATTCTCCCGATTATGTTGATAAGGTGGCGGAAACAGACGGAAAGGACCACGTCGCCCTTGATCCTGACACTACCACGTCAGCGGGTTCCTACGAGGCGGCACTCCTGGCAGTCGGGGGTTTGTGTGAGGCAATTTCCCTAGTGATAACCGGAGAACTGGATAACGCTTTTGCCCTTGTCAGACCACCCGGTCATCATGCAGAACAGGACCGAGCCATGGGCTTCTGTCTTTTTAACAACGTTGCAGTGGGCGCCAGATATGCACAGCAAAAACACGACATCGAGCGAATCCTTGTGATTGATTGGGATCTGCATCATGGTAACGGCACCCAACATTCTTTTGAGGAGGACCCGTCGATTCTTTACTTTTCAACCCATCAGTATCCCTACTACCCGGGGACGGGTGCCTTTCAGGAGTTGGGAAAGGGGAAGGGGCAGGGTTTTACAGTCAACGTCCCTTTGTCTGTCGGACATGGGGATGGTGAATATGTAGGTATTTTTGAAAAAATATTAAACCCCATTGCGACCCAGTTTAATCCCGATCTGATCCTGATATCGGCCGGGTTTGATATCTACGAAGGGGACCCATTGGGAGGCATGCGCGTGACTCCGGAAGGTTTTGCAGGGTTGATGCGCTCTGTTATGGATTTTGCTGATGGATGTTGTGACGGAAAAATTGTTGTCACCCTTGAAGGCGGATATGAACTGGGAGGACTCCGGGATTCCGTAAAAACGGTCCTAAAAGAACTGGCGGGGATATCAAAGGCCCCTGTTCAAGAAATTTTGGCCCGGGCCGATATGAGTAGGGTGGAAAGTTCGGTCAGGGGGGTCTTTGAACATCACGCCAGGTTCTGGAAGGATTTGATAATCTGAATGGCTCCATAAGTGATGGAGCAGTGGAGTGATGGGGTACTGGCCTGGCCCAGCCTCCGGCCCATGGGGCCTACGGAGGGAGGACCAGGATTTCTATTTTGAATTAAAGAGAGGGGTGTCCTTATGTCGGAAAAAACCGAGAAGAATCTGGCCGATGCCTTTGCTGCCGAATCAAAAGCCGCGGCTCGTAATGCGACCTTCGCCCAAAAGGCCGAACGTGACGGCTATTCCCAAATAGCCCGTCTTTTGCGGGCGGTTGCGGATGCAGAATCCGTCCACGCCCGCAAATTTCTCATGCTAATGCGGGGAAAAATCGGCTCGACCGAGGAAAACCTTGAAACCGCCTTCCAAAACGAGATCAAGGCCAATGCAGACGCATATCCGAAGTTAATATCGGAGGCATCAGCGGAAGGTGTAAGAGCTGTCGAGAGGGCCTTTTCCCAATCCCGGGATGTTGAAAGCGGGCACGCTGAACTTTACAAAAATGCCATGAACGACATGCTGGCCGATCGCGAGTCAGATTATTACGTCTGTCAGACCTGCGGCTATGTGAGTGAAAATGAGCCCCCCGAAAAATGTCCTGTCTGCGGGGCAGTTAAGGGGAAATTTAAACAGATTGCTTGATCAGTGGGTTCAAGCGATCGATGATACGTTTGCCAAAGGGGGTAATGGGTAGATTTTTCTCCTCTTCAAAATTGTCTTTGACCATATCGATGATCAACAGTTCCGGTCTTTCCAAAGCTTCATTTATCATCTCTTATCCTTTTTACTCGATCAATAATTTGTCTTGCTGCCTCTTCTATCTGTTTTGTGGTATTGCTCCTTCCCACGGTCAGTCTGAGCGTACCCATGCCGATCTCTGGGGGAACCCCCATGGCCGTGAGCACATAGGAAGGCCTGATCTCATTTTCGTGACAGGCCGCCCCCGTGGAAGC
>JAUVRS010000039.1 GCA_030597505.1 Desulfobacteraceae bacterium | reverse complement strand
ATGCTTCGTAATCGCCGCCGTCAGGGTCGTCTTACCGTGATCTATATGACCTATCGTACCCACGTTTATATGCGGCTTCGTTCTCTCAAATTTCTTCTTAGCCATACACCCTAACCTCCTTCATCACTTTTTGTGGCGCGCCGTGGTGATTTCACCTTCCTTAAAGATTCCCCCAGGGCAAAAACCAAACGACTTTCGATCAAAAACCCTTCCGTTACCACCGATAGTGGGCAAATGCTTTGTTGGCCTCAGCCATCCTGTGGGTATCTTCCTTCTTTTTAATGGCGGCCCCTCTTGAGTTGGCGGCATCCATCAACTCCCCTGCCAATTTGGCAGCCATACCTTTTTCGCCTCTACTTTGAGCAAAGCTGATAATCCATCTAATACTGAGGGCACGCCTTCTTACGCCTCTGACTTCCGTGGGCACCTGATAGGTAGACCCACCAACTCGCCGAGACTTCACCTCCACCAGCGGCCTCACGTTTTCGAGTGCATTCTGGAAAACAACCAAGGGTTCTTGTTTTGACTTGCCCTCAATGATATCAAATGCCTCATAAAGAATCGATTGGGCAATACTTTTCTTTCCCTTTTTCATCAGGTTATTGACAAATTTCGCTACAAGAACATCGTTATATTTCTGATCTGGCGTGGTTTTCCGTTTGGTGACAATTTTTTTCCTGGGCATTGAAATCTCCAAAAAGGGTTCAACGGGGTTTAGTTATGGGATCCGTATTCGGAAAAATTCAGTTGAACCGATTATGCTGTTAAAGCCCTTTCGGCCTCTTGGCCCCATATTTTGATCGACCCTGCCTACGATCATCCACCCCGGTAGTATCCATCGTACCCCTGACAATATGATATCTCACACCGGGCAGATCCTTTACTCGGCCTCCCCGGATCAATACCACCGAGTGCTCCTGAAGATTATGGCCCATCCCGGGGATGTAGGACGTGACCTCAATCCCGTTTGTCAACCTCACTCTGGCGACTTTTCTCAAGGCAGAGTTAGGTTTCTTGGGTGTTGATGTATAGACCCTGACACACACGCCCCTCTTTTGCGGCGCTCCCTGAAGCGCAGGTGTCTTGGCCTTCTTTTTTGACTTACGACGGCCCTTCCTTACAAGTTGATTAATGGTCGGCATAAATCCTCCTCACCTTTTCATCCACATAAAAGACGCCGGGCAGTATCGGTTTGTTTTCGCAAAAATTCCCATACGGCAAAATCCTATAATCATATAGATGGCTAGCCGAATTGTCAAGACTTTTTAGAAGAAGAAAAGGAAAAAATTCCTTTTTTTTCCAAATTGGTTTCGCAGCTTCACCTGACCCGATCATTCTTCCAGTCCTTGTTCAATCACACCCATTTCGATATTCCGATAGGCCTTCATTCCGGTACCGGCCGGTACCAAACGGCCCATTATCACATTCTCTTTTAACCCCTTCAGAAAGTCTGTTTTTCCAGCTATGCTCGCATCAGACAAGACCTTGGTGGTTTCCTGAAAAGATGCCGCCGATATAAAACTTTCTGTGCTGAGAGATGCCTTTGTAATTCCCAGAAGCAAAGGTTGTGCAGTCGCAGGCATCCCTCCCTTTTCAACGATCTTGCTGTTCTCCTCTTCAAAACGCCACTTTTCAACATGCTCTCCCAAAAGGAATTTGGAATCTCCCAGATCCGTTACGCTGACCTGCCGCAACATCTGCCGAACAATAACCTCAATATGTTTGTCATTAATCTTTACGCCCTGGAGTCGATAGACTTCCTGGACTTCATTCACCAGATACTTGGCCAGCTCTTTAATGCCCTTGATCTTCAATATGTCATGGGGATCTATAGACCCATCCATCAATGCTTCCCCTGCCCTCACATAATCCCCTTCCAGTACACTCACATGCTTTCCCTTTGGGATCATATAATTTACGGCGTCACCCAGTTCAGGGGTAATCGTCATTTTTCTCTTGCCCTTCGTGTATTTTCCAAATGAAATAACACCGTTTATCTCTGAAATTATGGCGGTTTCTTTTGGTTTTCTAACCTCAAATAATTCCGCTACCCGTGGGAGGCCCCCCGTAATATCCTTGGTCTTGGTAGTTTCTCTCGGGATCTTTCCCAGAACCGTTCCAGGCCCTACCTCATCGCCCTCTCTGACCATCATGATAGCGCCCACAGGCAAATTATAACGCGCCTTCGCCTTTGAACCCCCAGGCAAACTGGCTGTCTTTCCACTGCTGTCTTTGATGGAAATACGAGGTCGAGCATCAACGTCCCGGGCATCAACGACCACCCTGCTTATCTTCCCGGTAATTTTGTCTCTCTTTTCCTGCATGGTACGACCTTCCAGGATATCACCGAATTTAACGGTGCCCGAAACCTCGGTAATTATGGGTATGGTAAAGGGGTCCCACTCAACCAGAATTTGATTGGATTTTACCCGCTCACCATCACGAACCCTTAAGGTGGCGCCAAATAGTATAGGGTATCGTTCTATCTCTCTTTTGCCCTTACCCAGTATGGCAATCTCGCCGTTGCGGCTCATGGCCACAAGATTCCCCTCTTCGTTTTCCACTGTTTTAAGGTCGATAAACTTTACCTTTCCAGAATTTCTGGGTTGAATTGTCGTCTGCTCAACCCGTTGACTTGCAACACCACCGATATGGAATGTCCGCATGGTAAGCTGAGTACCGGGTTCCCCGATAGATTGGGCAGCAATGATTCCCACGGCCTCGCCGATATTGACCTCATGACCATGACCCAAGTCCCTGCCATAGCATTTTCTGCAAACACCGTGCCTGGCCTGGCATGTTAATGCGGATCGAATCATGATTCTCTCGAGTCCAGCAGCTTCAATCTCCTTAACCTTCTCTTCGTCAATTTCCTCATTTGCCCCCACCAGGAGCTCCCCTGTCACCGAGTCATTGACATCCTGGAGGGCCACCCTTCCCAGGGTCCTCTCGCCAACCCTTTGAAGGACCTCCCCACCTTCCACAAGAGCCTCCACCCAAATCCCATCCATTGTTTTGCAGTCCTCTTCCGAGATGATCGCATCCTGCGCCACATCAACCAATCTTCTTGTCAGATAACCTGAATTGGCAGTCTTAAGAGCAGTATCGGCCAAACCTTTTCTGGCACCGTGAGTGGAAATAAAATACTGCAAAACAGTCAGGCCTTCCCTAAAGTTTGAAGTGATGGGGGTCTCGATGATCTCTCCCGATGGTTTGGCCATCAATCCTCTCATGCCGGCCAGCTGTCTCATTTGATCCTTGCTGCCCCTGGCCCCCGAGTCGGACATCATGTGAATTGGATTAAAGCTATTAACCTCAACTTTCTTGTTTTTGGGTCCCGCAATTTTTTCTATTGCCATTTCTCTCATCATGGCCGATGCAACATCCTCTGTGGATTGTGCCCAGATATCTACAACTTTGTTGTATTTTTCTCCATCAGTAATGAGCCCCCCAATATACTGATCATCGATTTTCCTCACTTCTTTTTCAGCCTTCTCGATAATTTCTTGTTTGTTCGAAGGAATCACCATATCTTTCATGGAGATAGATATTCCGGACTGGGTTGCGTACTTGTAGCCCACATCTTTCAGTTTATCCGCAAAAATAACCGTGGCCTTGATGCCTGCCCTGCGATGGGATTCGTTGATCAGAAATCTCAGTTCCTTTTTTGTCAACACCTTATTAACAAGTGAAAAGGAGAGCGGTTGGGGCAAGATTTCATGGAGAAGCGCACGACCCGTACTGGTCTCCTCGATCTTCCCTTCAATCCTGACCTTGATCCGCGCATGCAAACCCAGTTCACCCGCATCGTATGCGATTCTGACCTCCTGCGGGTTGGAAAAGACGTTGCCTTCCCCCTTTACAAAGGGACGTTCCCTGGTCATATAGTAAAGTCCCAAGACAATATCCTGGCTGGGGACAATAATGGGTTCCCCGTTAGCGGGCGACAAGATGTTGTTGGTGGACATCATCAGCACCCTTGCCTCGATCTGAGCCTCGATGGACAAAGGTACATGGACTGCCATTTGGTCCCCATCAAAATCCGCGTTAAAGGCAGTACACACCAAGGGATGGAGTTGAATCGCTTTCCCTTCAATCAGTATAGGCTCAAAGGCCTGAATCCCTAAACGGTGGAGCGTGGGTGCCCTGTTGAGCAAAACGCAATACTCCCTGACTACTTCATCCAAGGCATCCCAGACTTCCGGCAGTTCTCTCTCTACCATTTTTTTTGCGCTCTTTATGGTAGTGACCAACCCCTTTTCATCAAGCCTGTTGTAAATAAACGGTTTAAAAAGTTCCAGGGCCATTTTCTTGGGAAGTCCGCATTGATGCAAACGAAGATCAGGGCCAACCACAATGACCGAGCGGCCCGAATAATCCACCCTTTTTCCAAGAAGATTTTGCCGGAACCTTCCCTGTTTGCCCTTCAACATGTCACTAAGCGACTTAAAAGGCCTTTTGTTGGCCCCCGTGACAACCTTTCCCCGTCTCCCGTTATCAAACAGGACATCCACTGCCTCCTGGAGCATCCTCTTCTCATTTCTAACTATGATATCAGGGGCGTTCAAATCCAAAAGTCTTTTTAGTCTATTGTTTCGGTTTATCACCCTCCGATAAAGATCATTCAAATCAGATGTCGCAAACCTTCCGCCATCAAGCGGGACCAGTGGTCTGAGGTCCGGCGGCAACACCGGGATAACATTGAGTATCATCCATTCCGGTCGGTTCTTTGACTTCCTGAAGTCATCAATAATTTTCAGGCGTTTGGTCAATTTTTTCCGTTTTGCTTCCGACCGGGTCGCCATCATTTCGATTCTAAGGGTGCCGGAGAGTTCGTCTAAATTGAGGCCTTTTAGCATGGTCTGAATCGCTTCAGCCCCAATCCCCGCCTCAAATCGATCCCCATAATCTTCCCTTGCCTGCTGCAGCTGTTCATCTGTCAGCAGGGAACCTTTCTTAAGTTGGGGGTCCGTGACATCACCCGGATCTATAACAATATAGGCCTCAAAATAAAGAACCCGTTCCAGTTCCTTCAGCGTCATATCCAGGAGGTTGCCCACCTTTGAAGGAAGGCACTTTAAAAACCAGATATGTGCCACAGGGGCGGCCAGGTTGATATGCCCCATTCGTTCCCGGCGAACCTTGCTCTGGATCACCTCCACACTGCACTTCTCGCAGACAATGCCTCTGTGTTTCATTCGTTTATATTTGCCACAGTTGCATTCATAGTCCTTGATAGGTCCAAATATTTTGGAACAGAACAGGCCATCCCTTTCCGGCTTAAATGTCCTGTAATTGATGGTCTCCGGTTTCTTTCCCTCGCCAAAAGACCATTCATGGATCTTTTCTGGCGAAGCCAAAGATATTCTTACTGCATTAAAGCTCGATGGATCCTTGGGCTTTGCAAAAAAACTGTATAGTTCTTCCACTGCCTCTCTCCTTTGAAACCAATTTTAGATTTGACTATCCTCAAAGAGCTGGATTTCCAACCCTAGGCTCTGCAGTTCTTTCATGAGCACCTTAAAAGATTCGGGGAGACCCGCCTCAAGGACATTATTTCCTTTTACTATCCTTTCATACATCCGGGTCCTCCCGGCCACGTCGTCCGATTTAACTGTCAAAAACTCTTGAAGTGTATAGGCGGCACCATATGCCTCCATAGCCCATACCTCCATTTCACCTAATCTCTGACCGCCGAATTGTGCCTTTCCGCCGAGGGGCTGCTGAGTCACGAGGGAATATGGCCCGATTGAACGTGCGTGCAGTTTATCATCTACCAGATGGTGGAGTTTCATTATATAGATAGTGCCAACGGTGACTTCTTGGTCAAAAGGCTCCCCTGTCCTGCCATCATAAAGAACAGCCTGACCTGTTACCGGCAACCCTGCCTCCTTAAGACACTCTTTAATCTCATCCTCTTCAGCGCCATCAAATACAGGTGAAGCCATTGGGACCCCGTCCTTTAGGAGACCCGCATTTCCAACAAGCTCCTCATCGGTCAAGCCCTCAAAAAATTCATCG
This sequence comes from Desulfobacteraceae bacterium, assembly GCA_030597505.1. GTDB lineage: Bacteria > Desulfobacterota > DSM-4660 > Desulfatiglandales > Desulfatiglandaceae > JABMQV01. The sequence continues at coordinate 7,507 of JAUVRS010000039.1, read as the reverse complement.
TATTGTTTTTTCTGAAAAAGGACTTTTAATTTGTTTTTCAGCTCATCGACATTGTTCATATTATCCAAAAGCTTACCAATCTGTTTGCCCAGCTCCTTTGAAGCCCACCCCAAATGGGTCTCCAGGACCTGCCCTGCGTTCATGCTTGATGGAACACCTAGAGGATTCAGGACGATATCTACCGGGGTCCCATCAGCAAAATGGGGTAGATCTTCAACCGGGAGGATCCTCGACAAAACCCCCTTGTTTCCGTGACGACCGGCCATTTTGTCGCCCACAGACAGTTTTCGTTTTACGGCCACATATACTTTTACCATCTTAATGACACCGGGGGCTAGGTCGTCGCCAACACTTAATTTCTCCATCTTATCTTCAAACCGCCTGCCCATACGGTCCATCTTGTCGGCGAAATTCTTAAGGACTGATTCCACCCGTTCTATTTCATCCATGTTGGCCTTTATATCGGCCCGGGCCCAGGCCTCAATCTCAAGATTCTCTATGTCTTTCTGCTTTATCGCCTTCTTTGCCTGAACGAGCAGATCTCCGGTCTTCTTGTCATGCAGATCCGTTTTCAACTTTTTACCGACCAAGATCTCTTTCAGTTTTTCCCTGACACCCCTTATGATGGCTTCCTCTTCGTCTCGAAGGTCCTTTTCGAGCCGTGCGATTGCTTCGGCTTCAATGTCAAGGCTTCGCTGATCTTTGTCCACCCCTCTCCTGGAGAACACTTTGACATCTATAACGATCCCCTGAACCCCCGGACGTGATTTCAGGGAAGTATCTTTGACATCACCCGCCTTGTCTCCAAATATGGCCCTGAGCAATTTCTCCTCAGGGGATAGCTGGGTTTCACCCTTTGGTGTTATCTTTCCAACCAATATATCGCCCGGTTTGATATTTGCGCCTATCTTGATAATTCCACTTTCGTCTAGATTCTTAAGGGCCTCTTCACCTACATTGGGAATATCCCGAGTAATCTCTTCAGGACCCAGCTTTGTATCCCTGGATACCACTTCAAATCCTTCTATATGGATCGAGGTATAAATATCCTCCTTTACAATCCTTTCACTTATGAGTATGGAATCCTCAAAGTTATATCCACCCCATGGCATAAATGCCACCGTCACATTCTGTCCCAAGGCAAGCTCACCAAGCTCGGAAGCCGGACCATCGGCAATGACCTGTCCTTTTGTAATGATGTCCCCTTTTTTCACAATGGGCTTCTGGGTATAACAGCTATTCTGGTTGGATCTCTTGAACTTCAACAATTTATAGATTTCAATCTCTGGGTCACCACCAGGTCCGGAACTGGACTTGACAACTATTCGCGAACCATCCAACTCCTCGACTACGCCATCTCTGTTGGCGATAATTGAAACACCGGAATCTCGAGAGACCACGCCTTCTATACCCGTGCCTACTAAAGGCGCCCTTGCTTTTAATAGGGGGACTGCCTGACGCTGCATATTTGACCCCATCAGAGCCCTGTTGGCATCGTCGTGTTCCAGAAAGGGAATCAGAGAGGCTGAGATGCTCACAAGCTGATCCGGAGAGACATCCATGTATTTGACATCCTCTACAGGAAATTTTCCTGCTTCCCCTTTCACCCTCACCGCCGCCTCTTTCCTTATAAACCGCCCCTCCTCATCCAATGGGGCATTGGCCTGTGCAATGGGAAAGTCCTTTTCATCAAGGGCGGATAGATATTCAATTTTCTTAGTTGCCGTTCCATTCTCTACCCGCCGGTAGGGTGTTTCGATAAATCCGAATTCATTCACCCTTGCATAGGTGCTCAATGACACGATCAGACCGATATTTGGACCTTCCGGAGTCTCTATGGGGCAAATTCTGCCATAATGGGTCGGATGGACATCCCTAACTTCAAAACCGGCCCTCTCTCGTGTTAACCCGCCCGGACCTAAAGCGCTCAACCTCCGTTTATGAGTGACTTCTGACAACGGATTGGTCTGATCCATAAATTGAGAAAGCTGACTAGTCCCAAAAAACTCCTTAACCACGGCCGAGACAGGTTTGGAATTAATCAAGTCATGGGGCATCAAAGTCTCAACTTCCTGCAAGCTCATTCTTTCTTTGATGGCCCTTTCCATCCTCACGAGTCCTATCCTATACTGATTTCCAAGGAGTTCACCAACCGGCCTCACCCGTCGGTTTCCCAGATTATCAATATCATCTCCCATGGCCTCGAAAGTCTTTAGCTTGATCAATTCTTTGATTGTGGCCAGAATATCTTCTTTTCTGAGGGTACGTTGCTCAAGGGGGACGTCCAACTCAAGGCGATGGTTTAATTTGAGCCGCCCCACCTTGGAAAGATCATAGCTGTTGATATTAGAGAACAGGGTCTCAAAAAACTTATTGGCAACCTCCGGGGTAGGAGGGCTGCTGGGACGCATCTTTCTATATATATCAAGGACCCCCTCGTCAGGGGTGTTTATTTTATCCAAGAGCAAGGTGTCTCTGATGCAGCTAATCACATCCTGGCCATCCAATAAAACACATTCGACCTCGGTAATACCCCTTTTATTAAACAGTTCAAATGCCTCATCGGTCAGCGTCTGGTTTACACCAACCAAGACCTCACCTGTTTCAGGATCCACCAGATCATTGGCCGTTACCCGACCCTCAAGATCTTTGGGGTCCATAGGTATAGCGGTGATACCGGCCGATTGAAGGGTCTTGTGAAGCTTTTTGGTATATTTTTGGCCCTCCTGGGCCAACACCTCCCCGGTCTGGGGGTCTGTGACGTCGCTACCAAGTTTCCTCTGGTACAGATTCTCTAAATTGACCTCTTGCCAACATTTTGTCTTTTCGATCCGAATGGTCTCGGTCCGGTAAAATTCCTTCAAAATGTCTCTGGTTGAATACCCAAGCGCCTTCAGGAGTATGGTGGCAGGGAATTTTCTCCTCCTGTCGATACGGACATGCATGAGATCCTTGGGATCAAACTCAAAGTCAAGCCAAGATCCCCTTAATGGGATGATCCGCGCAGAATAGAGAAGCTTCCCGCTGGAATGAGTCTTGCCCTTGTCATGGTCAAAAAAGGCACCCGGAGAACGATGGAGCTGGCTGACAACCGCCCTCTCCGTCCCGTTGATAATAAAAGTCCCCCGCTCAGTCATCATAGGCAAGGTTCCGAAATAGATCTTTTGCTCCTTGATATCCCGGATGCTTTTTGTACCATTGGCGACATCCGTGTCAAATACAACCAACCGAACCGTCAACCTGATGGCGGCATCATAGGTCATGCCCTTATTAAGGCAATCCTCTTCGTCATATTTGACATCTTCAAAGGCATACCTAACAAACTCCAACAAAGAGGTCCCTGCAAAATCATGTATGGGGAAGACACTCTTATATGCCCCCTGAAGACCAATTTCCTCACGTTCCTCGGGCGGTATGTCTTTCTGTAAAAACCGCTCATAGGAGCGTTTTTGCATAGCTATCAGACTCGGGATCTCAACGACTTTCTCTATCTTCCCGAAACTTCTTCTTGGGCGCTTACTAGCACCATTCTGGTTAGTCATGGTATCTCCTTGAAATATTAGCCAAAAGCCAAAAGCCTTGAGCCCACAACCTGAAAATTCCTGACACGTGTTCTTTACCCGTTGCAGGCTGAAAACTCTTGTGGCTCACGGCGTCCAGGTGCATGTTGATACCGAATCCTGCTTTCCTGGTTATGACAATGAGCTACTTGATCTCAACGGTGCCCCCAGCCTCTTCCAACTGGCTTTGGATGCCTTCGGCTTCCTCTTTGGACACCCCTTCTTTGATCGGCGCGGGTGCCCCATCCACGACTGCCTTAGCCTCTTTCAGGCCTAACGCAGTGATGGCGCGAACCGCCTTGATCACCTGGATTTTCTTGTCACCTATGGCAGTGAGAACCACGTCGAATTCAGTCTGCTCCGCTGCCTCTTCCTGGGCCTGGCCAGCGGGTGCTGCGGCCGCGACAGCGACGGGAGCAGCCGCACTCACTCCAAATTTTTCTTCCAGTTCTTTCACAAACTCCGAGAGTTCCAAGACTGTCATGTTAGAAATATATTCAATGACATCTTCCTTATTGATATTTTCTGCCATTTCTATGTTTCAACCTCCGTAATATTTTAAAGAAGCTATTTTTCTTTTTCCTGTTCAATTGCCTTCAACACATTTAACAGTTTGACGGTAATACCATTTAAAACCCTCACAAAAGATGCGGGAACAGCCTGCATAGCTGCTAAAGTCTGGGCCAAAAGCACATCCTTTCCCGGCAGGTGGGCCAACCGTTTAATCCCTTCCGGGTCGACAATTTTTCCGGATATTTGACAGACTTTCAATTCTAACTGATTTGCAACTCCAGCAAAATCAACCAAAACCTTTGCAGGGGCGACAACATCTTCATATGTAAGTGCTATGGCCGAAGGCCCCTCCATATGTTCTCTGAGGACCTCGGTATCCGTCTCCTGGCTCGCCAGTTTCAGGAGTCTGTTCTTGAAAACCTTGAATTCGGTATTTACATTTCGCAGTTCACGTCGCAATCGGCTTATGGTCTCTACATCAAGGCCCTGGTAATTTACAAGAAAAGTGCCCTGTGCCTTTTCAAGCCAGCCATGAAGATCGGCTACAAACTTTTGTTTTTCTTCCCTATTCATTTTCACCTCCTCTCCATTTGACAATTAATAAGTCAAAGACAGAGGCGCGCGCCCCAAAGCTTGGTAAAATCAGTCTCGGTAGGCATATACGTTTAAGCCTCATGGCCCGTGGGAAGAATTGATCCCACACCGGCCGCAAAGGCACCTACTGTCTTTGACTTAGCAGCCACAAACCCCGTCTAAATCTTTCCCGGGGCTCAGGCCTTCATATTCCTATTGTTGTTTTAAGAGCTCTTTTACGTATGCGGGGTCAACCTTGATGCCAGGCCCCAGGCTTGTAGAGATGCCGATACTTCGGAGATAGGTCCCTTTACTGGCAGGAGGTGTCAGTCTCACAACAGTATCCACAAATGCAGCGATATTTCCCAAAAGCTTTTCCACGCCAAATGAAACCTTGCCCACAGGCGTATGGATTATGCCCGCCTTTTCCACCTTAAAATCTATCTTTCCGGCCTTGATCTCCTCAACCGCCCGGGCCACGTCAAATGTGACGGTACCCAACTTGGCATTCGGCATCATACCCCTTGGCCCCAAAACACGTCCCAGTTTTCCCACAGAACTCATCATATCGGGAGTGGCAATCGCCTTGTCGAATTCAAGCCATCCTTTTTGGATTTTCTCCACAAGATCATCAGAACCGACATAGTCTGCACCAGCCTCACGTGCCTCCTTTTCTTTTTCTCCTTTGGCAAACACGGCCACTCGGACTTTTTTTCCAACCCCGTGCGGCAACACAACAGTACCTCTCACCATCTGATCTGCGTGTCTGGGGTCTACTCCCAGTCTAACCGCCAAATCCACACCTTCGTCAAATTTTGCATAGGAACATTCAACTGCCAATTCAACTGCTTCCTGAAAACTATACTTCTGCAGTTTGTTGATTTTCTGGGAACTATTCGTGTAGTTCTTTCCTTTCCCGGTCATTTCTATCCTTCCCTTGAGAGCTAAGATTCGGTTACCGTAATACCCATGCTTCTGGCCGTCCCCTCGATGATCCTGGTTGCCTGTTCCAAATCATAACTGTTTAAGTCCTCGGCCTTGGTCTTTGCTATATCTTCCACCTGCTTTCGTGTCACCTCCCCCACTTTTTCTCGATTTGGCTCTCCTGATCCCTTGGCTATCTGCGCCGCCTGTTTCAGAAGTACCGAGGCCGGAGGTGTTTTTGTGATAAAAGAAAAGGATCTGTCAGCATAGATCGTGATGACAACGGGAATAATCGTGCCAACATGACTCTGTGTTTTCGCGTTGAATGCCTTGCAAAAGTCCGCAATATTGACTCCGTGCTGACCCAACGCAGGGCCGATTGGCGGAGAAGGGTTAGCCTGCCCCCCCTTTACCTGAAGCTTTATGGATCCAATTATTTTTTTTGCCATGATGTACCTCTTCTAGACTTTGTTGACCTGAATAAAATCCAGTTCTACTGGGGTAGGACGTCCAAACACTGTAATGAGGACCCTCAGTTTTTCCTTGTCGGGCTTTATTTCGTCTACAACACCCTGAAAATTATTGAATGGACCATCGACTACCCTGACCTCATCCCCCTCCTCAAAACTATATTTGGCTTTCGGTTTACTCACTCCTTCTTCCATCTGGTGGATGATCCGCGCTGCCTCTTCATCTGAGATGGCCGTTGGTTTGACCTCCCCGCCAACAAACCCGGTTACCTTGGCCGTATTCCTGACAGTGTGCCAGGTTTCATCATTCAAGATCATCGGAACCAAAATATATCCCGGATAAAATTTTCTTGAGGAGGTCTTTTTCTCTCCTTTTCGAAGTTCAACCACCTGCTCCGTCGGCACAAGGATCTCACCAAAAAACTGTTCCTGGCCAAGGACCTTTATCCTTTCATCCAGGCTCTTTTTCACCTTGTTCTCAAAACCCGAATAAGTATGAACGATGTACCATCTCAAATCCATGGAAGCGCCACCAAATTCACCTCACAACATTCTTGATAATCTTTATGAGACCAAAATCCACCAATCCAAGGAAAAGGGCCACCAAAAGGGTCAACACAATAACTACGGCGGTAGAAGCAATCAACTCCTTTCGAGTGGGCCATTTGACCTTTGTAAGCTCCATCTTTGCCTCTCTCAAAAATTGTCTGGTCTTGCCAACAAACGTCAGGATAGTGCCCTTATTTCCCCCTTTGGTCTCAATTGCCTTTTTAGGAACATTCCGAGAAGGCTCTTGTTTTACCAGTTGCGGTTGCGGGAGTTCTTTGTTTGAACTTCCGACCTCTCTCTTCTTCGGGGCGGAACCCCTTTTTTTTGAGCTTTTCTTCTTTTTCGACCTCTGACTTTGCTTTTTCATTTATTTCTTAAAAACCCTGTTTTTTTGATTTTGCACTTTATCCAGTTTGCTGAACGCCGCAATTCAACGTACATCAAAGGACTGTTTCTCGAAAACACTCAAAAAATGGCAGGCCAGGAGGGATTCGAACCCCCAACACCCGGATTTGGAGTCCGGTGCTCTGCCGTTAGAGCTACTGGCCTGCATTACTTAACTCACTATAAATCCCGGCTTTATTATGGTCACTTTGCCCAATGGGCCAACCCTGACCCAACAACCCGGACTACTTTGTCTCCCTGTGAGGTGTATGTGTCCTGCAAGACGGGCAATACTTCTTGAGTTCCAGTTTGTCTGGAGTTTTTCTCTTGTTCTTTGTGGTTGTATAATTCCTGCCCTTACACTCCCCACAGGCTAAGGTAACAATATCACGCATCCCAAAAAAGCCCCCCTACTCAATAATTTCACTAATTACGCCAGCGCCCACAGTCCGTCCACCTTCACGTATGGCAAACCTCAACTCCTTCTCCATCGCTATCGGCGTAATCAAACTGACGTCCATCGCTACATTGTCT
>JAUVRS010000157.1 GCA_030597505.1 Desulfobacteraceae bacterium | reverse complement strand
TGTGCGAGCTAATTATTTACCAAAAAAATTATCTTAACTAATTTCAGGGGTTCCGTCAAGCCATTTTTTTAAATTTTTGTATCAGCATCCGAGACAAACCAAATACAAAATCCAACACCTTGGTTTTATTGAATCTTTTGTAAAGCCCCAATAGGTTAAGAAAAATAACGGAAAAATTCTGGAGACGTCACTCCGGTCAAAGCTCATCTGAGAGAAGAACAGCCTCGGCCACGTGACGCATTGATTTTCGGGAATCCATGCTTCGCCGCTGAATCCATCGGTATGCCGCGTCTCCTTCAATTTTCCTGCGCCGCATCAGAATCTCTTTGGCCCGTTCCACCAATTTTCGCGTCTCCAGTTCTTCCTGGATAACCGTTGTCTTTACCATAAGTTCCGTATTGAGAATGGCCACAGAGGCCTGGTTGGAGACGGCTGTAACAAGATTTACTTCAGTCTCAGAGAATTCATGCGGTTCGGCCGTAAAGCAGTTTAACACACCGATCACCTTTTCGTCCTTGACCTGCAAGGGCACTCCAAGCATTGAGACAAGCCCCAGCTTTTTTGCCATCTCTTTTTCTTTGAACCGAGGCTCCTCAAGGACATTCTTAATGATCAACGGTTCATTATGGGTGGCTACATAGCCAACGACCCCTTCATGCATCTTCAAGGAACGGTCTTTCACATATTCAGGGTCAATGGCTTGAGTGGCCTTCAGTCGGATTACCCTGGCCTCCTTTGTTTCATCTATGAGCCACAAGGAGCAGATCTCAACGCCGGTTACCTTGGCGGTGACCATCACGATCAGTTTCAAAATTTCTTCCAGGTACTGATCAGAAGTGATGGCGCGGCTGATATCCATCAACGCTTTTATATATTTATCATACGTTTCGGGCTTAATTCTTTCCATGGGTTAACACCGGTTCAATTTCAGGTTCTGGCGTATCTGTATTTATAAGGCTTCCCAGACCGCAATTTCTCAATAGGTTGCGAGATAATTAACAAAAAAAATAAACCTTTTCAATATTAATCGAATTGAAATCAAACCAGTTTGTTAAAGCCGTTTCAACAATCGCCGGTGGATGTTATCAAACCCACCGTTTGACATGATAAGGACCACATCTCCCGACTGAACCTCTCCTGCCAATTCATCCAACAGAAGATCTGTATTTGGAAAATAAGAGGCATTGACTCTCTTTTCTTTGAGTTCATTAATAAGCCGTTCAGAAGAAAAACGTTCTTCGGGGGGAATATTTTGCATCAAGGGAGGTTCCGGGATCATGACCAGATCTGCCCCATCAAATGAAGAAGCATAACGGTCCTGGAAGATGTTTCTCCTGCTGGAATTGGATCGAGGTTCGAAAACAGCGATGAGACGCCGCCCCTTATATTTCTCACGGACAGCCCTGGTGGTCTCGCACACTGCGGTAGGATGATGGGCAAAATCATCCATAACGATAACGCCTCGCTTCTCACCAATGATCTCCTGTCTTCTTTTAACCCCCTTAAAATCTCTTACCGCCTCGACGAGGGTTGTGAGAGGCACATCCAGAAAATCCGCCAAGGCCACGGCAGACAGCAGATTGGATACATTATGTTTACCATATAAGGAAGTAGCGATTTTAACATGTTTCTTCCCTTCCTTTAGGACTGTAAAGGAAGTGATGTCCTCTCCCACCGAAATATCAACGGCCTTCCATGCCCGGTTCCCCGAGAGACCGTAGATGCTGACGGGGCACATCGCTCGCTTGACCTCCTGCATGATTGTTTGGCTGTCCCCATTTGCAATAAGAAAACCCTCGGGAGGAATGAGCTCCATCAACCCCCTAAAACTCTCTACAACATGATCCAGGTCCCGATAGATATCTGCATGATCAAATTCAATGCTCGTAAGAATGGTTGCCCACGGGCTGTAATGCATGAACTTGGGGACTTTATCAAAAAAAGCCGCGTCATACTCATCCCCTTCTATAACAAAATGAGGGCCTTTCCCCAGTTTGAAATTCCACTCAAAATTCTGTGGAATTCCGCCGATCATAAACCCCGGATCAAGGCCGGCCTCTTCCAGTATCCAGGCGACGATGGCCGATGTGGTGGTTTTACCATGGGTACCGCTCACCACAATCGAGCGTTTGCCTTTTAACGCAAAATGACGCAACGCCTGTGGAAATGATAGATAAGGCAACCTCAAACAAGAAAGTTCCATGGCTTCAGGATTGTCCCGTGTTCTAACATTCCCTACGATAACCAGGTGCGGCCTGTGGGAAAGGTTCCGGGGGCTATAACCTTTTAGTATGGGAATGGACATGGCTTCCAGAAAAGTACTCATGGGGGGATAAATATTCTGGTCTGAACCTGTCACCAAATACCCTTTCTCTTTCAGAATGCCTGCCAGGGATGCCATCCCCGTCCCGCAAATGCCCATGAGGTGAATGCGCCGGGGATCTTTCGGGACCAAATTGAGTTCAGGGGAAAGTCCCGTCTTCTCTTTGTGCTGGTGGGTTCGCATTGAGTCTACCCTTTTCTTATAGTAAGATGATCCGGAAATCGGATATTAAATGCTTTCAAATAAAAATATCTTCAAAATGGTCGCAAGTTTTTGGGTTTATCCAGATTTTGTTTTCCCTTGAGGGTGCCGGGACAAAAAAATGCTTGATATCTTTCGCCATGCAGGATATATTTCTATGTTTAAAAATTTTTGAGAAGGAGACATCCCAATGGCGAAGGTCTGTGATATATGCGGCAAGAAACCTATGGTTGGGTATAATGTGAGCCACGCCCATAACAAAACAAAGAAACGATGGCACCCCAATTTACAAACGGTAAGATCTGTTCAGAATGGCCGGGCAAGGAGGATAAAGGCCTGCACAAGCTGTATCAAAACCGGACGGGTTACAAAACCCATGGCTTAACCGTTTGTTTTTTCAAAGCCTTTCGACAACCAGAACGTTTCTCACCTTTTTAATGGCACCCATAATCTCCTGAAGCTGTTTATAGTCCGTCACTTCAATGGTAAAAAGGGCAATACCTTTCTGGTCTACCGTTGTTTTTATCTCAGCGTGGATGATATTGGCGTCTTTTTGAGTCAAAACAGTGCTTACGTCCGCAAGAACACCCTTCCTTTCTACACTGGTCACCCTAAGCTTTGCAAGAGATGTATCATCCGCCGAAGGATCCCAGGAGACCTCCACCAGCCTTTCGGAATCCGCGTTCACGATATGTCTGCATCCCTCGTGGTGGATCGTGATACCCCGACCGCGGGTCATAAACCCGATGACCTTTTCCCCGGGGACAGGATGGCAGCAATTTGCAAAACGGATCAACATTTCGCTTATCCCTTTAACCTTTATGCCGTGATCCGTTTTTCTCCGAGTAATGCGGTCCACCATCTTACCCACAATCCCGCTCGGCCTATCCCCCTTTATACCCAGCTTGGGTTTAAGACGTCCAGCCACATGTCTTGACGAAACCCTGCCAAGACCTATTTGGGCAAGCAGATCCTCTACCGAGTGAAAGGACAGCTCTTTTGCGATGGCAGCAATCTGGTCGCTTTTCATTATACTGGGAACGTTTAGGTTTGCTTTCTCAAGGATCTTCTCAAGAATCTCTCTCCCCAGGGCAATACTTCCGTCTCTTTCCTGCACGTTTATCCAGTGTCTGATCTTGGTCTTGGCCCGGGGTGTTTTTACAAACTTGAGCCAGTCAGTGCTGGGGTGCTGCTTTGAGGACGTGACGATTTCTATGATATCCCCATTTCTTAATTCATATCGCAGGGGGACCATTTTCCCATTTGCCCGCGCCCCCATACATTTTCCCCCTACCTCTGAGTGAATGCTGTAGGCAAAATCAACCGTGGTTGCGCCCTTGGGGAATGCTTTCACCTCCCCCTTGGGTGTAAACACATATACTTCGTCGGGGAAAAGATCCATCCTTACGCTATCCAAGAATTCAGTGGGGTCTTTTAGGCTTTTTTGCCATTCCAGCAGCTGTCGAAGCCACGAAAATTGCGCTTCATCCGTTTTCCTCGCAATGGCACCTTCCTTGTATTTCCAGTGGGCAGCGATCCCCTCTTCGGCAACCCTGTCCATTTCCCATGTCCTGATTTGCACCTCCATTCTTTGTCCCAGAGGGCCAATCACTGTGGTGTGAAGCGACTGGTACATGTTCGCCTTTGGAACAGAGATGTAATCTTTAAAGCGACCCGGGACTGGTTTCCACATGGAATGTACGTGCCCGAGGGCTCCATAACATTCCTTTATGTTCTTCACAATAACCCTAAAGGCTACGATATCGTAAACTTGTCTGACCGCGAGGTTCTGGTCCACCATTTTCTTGTAAATACTGTAGAAATGCTTTACTCTGCCCTTGATAGTCGCCTCAATATTGAATTCAGATAATTTATTGAAGACCAATTTTTTCACATTTTCGATAAATTCTTCCCTTTCTTCTTTCCTTTGGGCTATTTCGGCCTTGATCTTTTCATAGATCTCGATTTCAAGATAATACAAACAAAGGTCTTCAAGGCTGGATTTCATCCAGAAAATCCCCATCCTACCCGCAAGGGGGGCATAGATCTCCAAGGTCTCTTCGGCTATCAGTCTCTGTTTTTCATTAGGCTGAAAACCCAAAGTTCTCATATTGTGGAGGCGATCGGCCAGCTTGACAAGGATGACACGGATATCGGAAGACATGGCGAGAATCATCTTCCTGACATTCTCGGCCTGGCGCTCTTTGTGACTCTCAAACCGCATTTTGCTGATCTTGGTGACACCGTTTACAATATTTGCGGTTTCTTGGCCAAAAAGACGGGTTATCTCACCGAAGTCGGCATCCGTATCCTCCAGTGTATCATGAAGGATCCCGGCGACAATACACACCACATCCATTTTCATTTGAGTCAGGATATAGGCTACTTCCAGGGGATGAGAGAGGTAAGGTTCTCCGGAGAGACGGATTTGTCCCTGATGGGCCTTTGCTGAATAGACATACGCCTTCTCCACCAACCCCACATTGGCCTTTGGATGATAGCTCAAAAGCTGTGAAGTGATGTCATTTAATCGAATCATAGAGTTTTTTTACTTTTTCTTTGACAATGGCCGCAGCCTCGGTGATCGGCACCATCCTGCTATCGGATTCAGATCTCAACTTTATCTCCATCTGCCCTTCCTTGACGCCCCTTGATCCAACGGTCACCCTTATGGGAATTCCAATGAGGTCGGCATCCTTGAATTTTACACCCGCCCTTTCATCTCTGTCATCCAGGAGGACATCAATATGGTGGTCCATAAGTTTCTTGTAGGTCTTTTCTGCTACATCAACCACCGCCGCATCATGCATCTGGAGGGGGAGTATGGACACTTCAAACGGCGATATGGGAATCGGAAAAACAATGCCGTCTTTGTCGTGATTTTGTTCAATGGCCGCTGCCACAGTCCTTCCAACACCTATGCCGTAGCACCCCATTACAATAGGTCTTTCTTTTCCCTCTTCATCAAGAAAAATCGCCTTCAGGGCCCGACTATATTTTGTACCTAGTTTAAAAACATGACCCACTTCGATTCCCCGGCCAAACCTTATTTCTTCGCCGCACCTTGCACACGAGTCTTCCGGCGTTATCATGCGTATGTCCCCAAACCGTTCTATGGTAAAATCTCTGCCCAGGTTCACATTCTTGAGATGCAGGTCATTTTTGTTTCCCCCTGTCACAAAATTCTTCATGCCCTGAATGGCAAAATCTGCAAAAATTGGGATTTTGAGGCCCACGGGCCCGGCAAATCCGATGGGAGCACCCGTGGCCCCGGCCACCTGTTCGGGATCGGCCAATTCAACCATCTGTGCATCAAACACGTTCTTCAGTTTGGCCTCGTTTAACTCGTGATCACCTCTGACCAAAGCAGCAACCATTTCATTGTCAGCTGTCAAGATAAGGGTTTTGATAAGCTGATCTTCTGAGATACCCAGGAAAGACGTCACATCCTCGACCGTCTTTATATCAGGAGTATCCACTTCTTCCAAGGGCTTCATTTGGGTGTCGTCGAGATCAGGAAGATCGTCCCCCCTATTGATTTCAGCCCTCTCCAGATTGGCCGCATAATGACATTTTGTGCAGTTGATCATTTGATCCTCACCCGTCTCGGCCAACACCATAAACTCATGAGAGTAGCTCCCGCCAATGGCCCCCGTGTCCGCCTCAACCGCCCTGAATTTGAGACCGCAACGCCGAAAAATCCTGCTGTAGGCCTCATACATGGCCTCATAGCTTTTATTGGCACCCGCCTCATCCACATCAAAACTGTAGGCGTCTTTCATGATAAACTCACGCCCCCGCATAAGACCGAATCTGGGCCTGATCTCATCTCTGAACTTGGTCTGAATCTGGTAAAAGTTTATGGGCATCTGTTTGTACGATTGGATCTCTTTTCTGACGAGATCGGTGATGACCTCTTCATGGGTCGGTCCCAAACAGGCATCACGATTATGTCGGTCCTTGAACCGCAAGAGTTCTCGTCCGTAATACTCCCATCTGCCGCTTTCT
>JAUVRS010000148.1 GCA_030597505.1 Desulfobacteraceae bacterium | reverse complement strand
TGTCTCGTCCATCCATCAAGTCCTCGGTATGGGCCAGGTATAGACCGGAGCTATCTACCAGACATGCCTTGTCCCCCTGCCACCAGCCGAGTTTGATAATGTCCTGCATCAGATAGTCAAAACCGATCCCCACCTCAAGCCTACCCACAGTCCGGCCTGACTCGTCTTTGAGATCTGAGATAAGGGTCACTGTTTTTTGTCCCGTATCTGCGTTGTAACGAGGCGGTGTCACTTCGGAAATTCCGGCCCTGTGAAAATGCATCATCTCCCGTCTGCCCATGCGAACCCCATGTCTCATCATAGGCATATGCCCTTTTTTTTTGTCTGTCCATCGAAGACTTACATCTGTTACGCCTTTTGACTCCTTAATTTGTCTCAAGATCCATTCCTGGATGGCGAACTCACCACGGCTGCCGGCAGTCTTGTAAAACATTTCAATCCAGCTGATCGGACGATCCAATCGCATATCAATGTAATGGGCGGCCCGCTGGAGTTTCAGAATTGCAGCCTCTTGCCACTCGTCCAGGAGACTTTGTCTGGCATACCGAAATCCAAAAAAACCGGTAACCACAAGAAGTAATGCTATGGGGAGAAGTACCAAGAAGAGGAGACGTTGTTTTAGGCTTTTGATGGCCATAACCGTGTTTACCTGATTGTGTAGGTAAATTTGTTAAACAACTTTTTACCGCCAATGACGGCCTTTGTCTTCACCGTATAGAGTCCTTTTTTTTGAAAGTCCATATCGGCGCCAAAGGCCCCTTTCATTCCCATGGTCATCATCTTTTGTTTTGAACCATCAGGACCCACCACAAGAAACCCCACCTTGTTTTTTTTGGAGGATTCCCCTTTCAAACCGTTGACATACACCATCAGGTGATGGGTGTTTCTATCTTTAAAATGGAGCAGATAGTAATCAAATTGATAACCGTTTATTGTTGAGCTGTTTAGGAAAATCCCCGGACGTTTGGTATTGTCTTTGCCGCCGGCGAGATCGACGGCAAAAAATAAGGATACCGCAGAAATCCAGAACCCGACTCCGACCACTAACATTACAGGGTATCTTTTTATCATTTTCCTTCCTTTCTTTGTCCCGAACGCCTCCAGAGATCATAGATCACCGGTATGATGATCAGCGTAAGGAGAGCTGAGGATATAAGGCCGCCCACCATGGGGGCGGCAATCCGTTTCATGACCTGAGACCCGGTTCCGGTTCCCCACATGATGGGAAGCAGCGCTATCAGGGTGGTGGATACGGTCATGAGCTTTGGCCGAACCCTTTCCACGGCACCCTCGATAACGGCCGCGCGCAGGTCTGTGTGGGTCTTCATCCTGCCCGATTTTCTCCCTTTCTCAAAGGCCTCGTCCAGATAGACGAGCATGACCACACCGGTCTCGGCAGAAAGACCCACAAGGGCAATAAACCCCACCACAACTGCCACAGAAAGATTGTAGTCGAGCAAATGAAGGAGCCACACCCCTCCCACAAGCGCAAAAGGAAGGCTGACCATAACAATGAAGGCCTCTGCAAGATTGCGAAAATGAAGATAAAGAAGGAGAAAGATCAGAACCACTGTCACGGGTACGATGACGTTGAGGGTTTTGCGGGCCTTTTCCATATACTCATACTGTCCTGACCACACCAGACTGTAACCTACGGGAAGATCCACTTCCCGGGATACCACCTCCATGGCCCCTTTTACATAGGTCCCGATGTCCACCCCCTTAAGGTCGACATAGATCCAGGTGGTGGGGCGTGCGTTTTCACTCTTGATCCCAGCCGGTCCCTTATGGATGGAGACATCCACAAGCTGCGCCAACGGAACATGGGCACCTGTGGGTGCGGTGACCAGTACCCGTTTGAGTGTGTCGATATTGTCGCGGAGTTCCCGGCTGTAGCGAAGATTGACAGGATACCGCTCCAGCCCCTCCACCGTGTACGTCACATTCATGCCACCGATGGCAGTCATAATCACATCCTGGATATCGCCGATGGTGAGCCCGTAACGGGCAATCTCTTCCTTTCTGATGTTGAAATCGAGATAGTTTCCGCCTGTGATTCGCTCTGAATAGGCAGAGAGTGTTCCCGGGATACCCCGTACAACCGCCTCAATCCGGGCCCCCAGTTGGGAAAGTATCTCCAGATTCGGGCCCATCACCTTTATGCCCACCGGTGTCTTGATCCCGGTGGAAAGCATATCAATCCGGGTCTTGATGGGCATGGTCCATGCATTGGTGAGTCCGGGGAATCGGATGGCCCCGTCCAGATTATCTACAAGCTCTGGAATCGTGATGTAACGGATCTCGGGCCAGACCCAGGCGAAGGGTGTCTTAAGCCACTCGGGCCAGGAAGAAAAAAACCGATCCACACGTTTTTTTCGCCATTCATGGAGGATCTTTCCTTTTTTGACCTCTGGCCAAATCCAGGTGAGAGGCTCCTTGAGCCACCCGGGCCAGGGAGAAAAAAACCTCTTTATGTGTATGTCCTCATACTCTACATGGGGTCTTAGCATGATGGTGGTTTCAATCATGGAAAGGGGCGCAGGGTCGGTGGCGGTTTCAGCACGCCCGATCTTTCCCATGGTGTGATGAACCTCCGGAAAGCTCTGAATGATCTTGTCTGTCTGTTGGATCAGTTCCCTGGCCTTTGTTATGGAAATCCCGGGAAGGGTTGTGGGCATGTAGAGGAGGCTCCCTTCATTCAAGGGAGGCATAAACTCGCTCCCCAGCCGGGTCAGGGGGATATACGAGACCGCCAGGATTGCCAGGGCGATAATCAGGGTTATGCTGCGCCATTTGAGCACGTTGCTGATGACAGGCCGGTAGACTCCTATAAGAAAACGGTTTAGGGGATTTTTTGCCTCAGGTATGATCCTCTGGGGCACAAGGCAAATGACGGCAAAAATCGACACGGCAAAGGCGGCCACAAGCGACCAGTCGGGAATTTTCACACCTGAAACACCGGCTGCCACCACCAGAAGAGGGGGTGCCGCCACTGAAACGATCCAGATCCCCAGTTTTTTTCTCTTTGACGTTTTTGGAGAAAAGGTCCTGTCGCGGACAAAAAAGGTCATCAATACCGGGACAATTGTGATGGCCAGTACCGCAGAGGCCGCCATGGCAAATGTCTTTGTGTATGCAAGCGGTTTAAAAAGCCGCCCTGACTGCTCCTGGAGGCTAAATACCGGGAGAAAAGAAACTGTTATGATCAAAAGACTGTAAAAAAGCGCCGGCCCCACCTCTTTTGCAGCCGTCAGGATGATCTCCTTCTGGCTCTTCTCCCCCCCTTCCCTCTCCAGATGTTTGTGAGCGTTCTCAACAAGGACCACCGAGGCATCCACCATGACACCGATTGCAATAGCAATCCCTCCCAGACTCATGATGTTGGCGCTGATCCCCAACAGCCTCATGATAAGAAATGATATGAGAATTGCCACCGGAAGAGTAAATATGGCCACAAAGGCCGACCGGAAATGGAGCCGAAAGATGACGCAGATAACGGCCACGACGGCTATCTCTTCCACAAGCTTTTCTTTCAAGGTATCCACAGCCCTCTCGATGAGACCGGACCGATCGTACCCCGCCTCGATAACCACCCCTTCGGGGAGTCCATTTTCAAGCGCCTTGAGTCGCTTTTTTACGTTTTTGATGACCTCGGGGGTATTTTCTCCAAAACGCATCACCACGATGCCCCCTGCCACCTCCCCTTCCCCGTTCCAGTCCAGGACCCCTCTTCGGAGTTCAGGGCCCAGATGAACCGTAGCGATATTTTTTATAAGGATCGGTGTTCCTTTTGTGTCAACACCCACTGCCACATTTTCAAGATCCCTGATGGAAGTGATATATCCAAGACCTCGCACCATAAACTCGGTCTCTCCCATCTCTATCACCTTTCCCCCCACGTCCTCATTGGATCGCCTGATGGCCTTTTTGACCTTCATAATGGAACGTTCGTAGGCAAGCAGCTTGTCGGGGTACACCTCTACCTGGTACTGCTTTACAAATCCGCCGATGCTGGCTACCTCTGACACACCCGGCACCGAGAGAAGCTCATACCTTAGATACCAGTCCTGAATGCTCCTGAGTTCCTGGAGGTCGTGCTGTTCAAAGGTGTCTTTGAGAATATATTGATAGACCCACCCGACCCCGGTTGCGTCGGGTCCCAAAGTCGGTGTCACTCCGGGAGGAAGCCTGCTGGACACAACGTTCAGGTACTCCAGCACCCGCGATCGGGCCCAATAGAGGTCCGTGCCTTCTTCAAAAATGATATAGACAAAGGAATAGCCAAAAAAGGAATAGCCCCGGACCACTTTGGAGTAGGGAACGCTCAACATGGCCGTGGTCAGTGGGTAGGTAACCTGATCTTCCACCACTTGTGGGGCCTGGCCTGGGTATTCGGTATAAACGATGACCTGAACATCCGACAGATCAGGGATGGCATCGATGGGGATTTCGGCCATCGAATAAACGCCCGCAAAAATAACAAACACTGTGGAGAGGATCACCAGAAACGGGTTGTTGACAGACCACTCAATGATCTTTTTGATCATGCATCACACCTTTGCATATGGACCAACGTGTCGTGTTGCAGTTTGATGAATCACAAAAATCTTTACAGCGTCTTGGGAAGCGGAATCTGAAATCCTAGTCTTCCTCCATATCCTCAAAAAAGTCTTCCTCTTTTTTCTTGAGGTCTTTCATGACCTTGGCATCCAGCATTTTCTGGACAGCCTCATTGAGATTGGACTCCGAATCCAGGAGAAACTGTCCTGAGGTAACAATGGTTTCGCCCGCCTTGAGTCCTGCGGAAACCTCCACGTATCCATCGTCAAGAGAGAGACCCAGTTTTACACGCCGCGGAGTGAATTTGCCCTCCCCGCGGGTCACAAACACCACATTTTTTTTCCCGGAACGGATCACCGCCTCAGAAGGAATAATCAACCCTTCGCCCTTGGCATCCGTCTCTATCTTTACGTCTGCATACATGTCCGGCTTGAGCTTCAGATCGGGATTCTCAAAGACCAGCCGAATTACCAGGTCCCGGGTCTTGGGTTGGAGGTAGGGGTAAACATAGGAAACCTTCCCTGAAAAGACCTCTCCCGGCAGATACGACAACGTCATTTCAGCCCGCTGCCCCTGGGCCACCCACGACAGTTCATACTCATAGATATGCACCTCTACCCAGACACGGGAAAGATCGGCGATGCGAAAAACTGATACCCCGGACCGGATAAACTCCCCTTCTTCCGCATGCTTTTCGATAACAAAACCGTTTAGCGGCGATCGGATCATCATGGTCTTGCTGACTTTACCCGTCTTTTCAAGCTTCTGAATCTCGCTCTCCGGCACATCAAAATATTGGAGTCTTCTCCGGGAGGAATCCAGCATACTCTTCCCACCCAGGCTGCGCTGAAACGCCACCAGGTATTCCTCCTGGGCCGCCACCAGTTCCGGGGAATACAGATCAAACAAAGGGGCCCCTTTCGGGACATACTTTCCTTTGAAATCTACATAGAGTTTCTCGATCCAACCGTTGGTCTTTGGGCTCACCTGGGCGGTAAGCGTTTCATCAAGGGTAATATGACCGTAGGTACGAAGGGTACGGACAAGGGGGCCTTTTTTTACTTTTGCCGTCCGGATACCCATATTCTGCTGGGTCACCGGATCAATCCGGATTGCGGAGGGGTCTTCCGGGGATTCTCCCTCGTAGACAGGCACCAGGTCCATCCCCATAGCGCTTTTCCCCGGTTTTTGGTAGATCTCTGTTGGGTTCATGGGGGCCCGCCAGTAAAGAACCTTCCGCTCTTTTTCCTGAGAAGATTTATGAATTTTCTGGTTTTCGGATGGGTGTCCCGCTTTGAATGCTATTTTCACTCCCTTTGCCTGCTTGCCGGGACCCAGATACCCAAGAAAATAGGCCCCTACACCGCCAGAGAGCAGGGTGAGAATAGCTGTCAAGACAACCAGCTTGACAGGGGATTTGTATTTTTCGCCGACCCTGTTTTCAGCCATTTTTTACTCCGCTATTTTTTTGCCCAAAGGATCGTCCAAGGGTCCTTTCCAGCTCAGCCCACGCAATGCCAATGCCGCTCAACTTTTTTTCAGCAGCCAGGTTCATCTCTAACCAAATGGTATACGAAGAGATAACATCCGCAAAGGAGACACGACCCGACTCATATCCCCGCGTGGAGACATCCACAACAGCCCGGGAAAGCTCTACGAGAGAACCTCGGTAGAGGGCCTCCTCCCGTTTGGCCCGGTCAAGGTTAAACCAGCCATTCCGGACCAGCGTCATGGTCTCGTCCTCGGCCTTTTGCAGGTCCTCTTTTGAGGCCCTCAGGCTTTGTCTGGTCTGGCGCAAATAGGCATCATCGCTCCCGTACCACGGCATTTTGGGCAGCCCCGCACCGGTTGAAGCACGCGTTGAAACAGGAAAAGGTTCCCGTGTTCTCTGGGAACCCACCTGGCTCACTGCGTCATCTTCATAAAATGATAGGCCCAGGGTGTACAAAGGCAGGATCGCGGTTTCGGCCATTTCTATCATGCGCTCCATCTTTCCCACCATGGCCCGCAGTCGTCTCAGTTCCTGCCTCCTGTCACGGGCCAGAGGATAAAGAGAGGCAATAGAAGGGATTCTTTTGATTGGCTGGCGTTTTTTTGGTAAACCGATCTTCATGCCAGGGGGAAGGTCGACGATTTCGCGAATTTT
>JAUVRS010000198.1 GCA_030597505.1 Desulfobacteraceae bacterium | reverse complement strand
CTTCAAAAATCCGTGGATATGTTCCCAAACCCGGTGGGCCGGTGAAATAAAATTTGATAGCCCATATGACATATGAATAGCTGAGGGTGGCTAAATGGTCAAGAAAAATTAGCGAATTGCGGTCATAAATCTGGGCTCTATACTGAGAGAGAATATTTCGGAATAAACAATCCCCTGAATCCACCAAATTAGGTATCTCCTTGACTTTGATCAATAACTTTGTCACCGTTATGTGCGACGTCTAAGATCTGCAGCATCTTCGACTTTTGCAACGTTGGGGTATGTCCTGCAGGTCAATAAGAGGAATTGAGTCATGGAAAACGTTTTGGATTGGGGAACGGGGATTGTTCTGTGGTTTCAAAAACTGAGCCCTGCCCTGGATCTGCCATTCAAGACCCTGACAACAATGGGGGGCGGCGAAGGGTTTTTTTTGCTCCTCCTGCCGCTTGTCTACTGGTGCGTAGATCGGCGAATCGGTGTCAGGGTTACAATCCTTTTTCTCCTTTCCAGCTATGTGAATCTGATTGCCAAAATTCTGGCGGACCAACCAAGGCCCTTCCAGTATGATGAACGGGTGCAGAAACTGTACAATGTCGGTGGGGGTGGGCTTCCCAGCGGGCACACCCAGAATACGGTCGTGGTGTGGGGATATCTTGCCTTGGGGTTCCGGCGGGCATGGGTGTGGGTTGTGGCCGGTTTTCTGATGGCGGCGATACCGCTTTCCCGGATTTATCTGGGGGTTCATTTTCCAACCGACCTCTTGGGTGGTTATGCGCTGGGGGGTATAATTTTGTTTGGTTACCTCCGGCTGGAGCCGATTGCAGGGGCGTGGCTCAGGGAAAAGGGATTCTGTTGGCAGGCTGGCGTAGCATTGGCAGGGCCGGGGTTTCTTTTCCTGATTCTCCCGGGCAGCGGTGAATACGGAGTCAAGTTGTGCGGCACCTTGATGGGGATAGGTCTTGGTTTTGCATTTGAGGGCAGATGGGTCGGTTTTGAGACAGAAGGCAGCTTGCGGGCAAAAGTGCTGCGTTTTATAGTGGGGACAGCGGGACTTTTTTGTCTGTGGCAGGGGTTGAGGGTTGCTTTTTTGGGAATCGAGCCCGAACCATTGTTTAAGTTTGTTCGCTATGGTCTGGTTGGGCTCTGGGGAGGGTTTGGTGCTCCGTGGGTTTTTGTGAAATTGAAACTTGCCGGAAAACGGCCGAAGGATAACACGGTACAGGTCAATGGGTGATGAAAGGAGCCTAAACCATGGATGAAATAGAGTTTTTGTCAACGGTGTCCTTGTTTTCACTGATGAAACGGAGGGATCTAAAACGGGTTGCAAAACACGCAAAACACCATTCCTTTAAAAAAGGTGATTTTATAATAAAAGAAGGAGATCGTGAAGGTCGTCTGTTTGTGATTGTCTCCGGTGGGGTCGAGGTCATCAAGGACGCGGGAGGTGAAAATGAAAGACGGCTCGGAGCTTTTAGATCAAACAACTATTTTGGTGAAATGGCCCTCCTGGATGATTATGTCCGAACGGCAAGTGTCAGGGCCACCGAGGACACGGAACTTCTTTCCCTGGATCAATGGAATATCCGTGATGAAATCAAGAAATATCCCTCCATCGCCATTGAACTTCTCCAGGTGCTGGCGAGACGTCTTCGGGTATTAGAGGAACGGAAGGATTAAAGGGTATGAGACTTGAAAAAATCGCCGGGAGGCAGACGTCTGGCGAGTTTCGGGTCCGGGCGATCGGTTGGGTCCGGTCTGATTTTAAGGAGCCTGGACAATGCCCGCATCAGGGGAATGAAGGGGCGCCCGAGGCGTGGATCCATATGGAACCCGGGTATTTTGAGGCCCTGGATGGGCTGAGGCCGGGGAGTGAAATCGTGGTTTTGTGCTGGATGCACCTGGCGGACCGTTCCATACTGCACGTCCACCCAAGGGGGGACCGTTCAAAACCGCTTGCAGGAGTCTTTGCCACACGCAGCCCCAACAGGCCCAACCCCATTGGGCTTCACAGGACCCGGATCCTGAAAATTGAAGCCCCTTCCCGGATTTTGGTGGAATCCCTGGAACTGGTGGACCAAACACCGGTGGTGGACATAAAACCGGTCCTTGACAAGGATCTGCATAATAACTGCGGTTAAATCGGACGGACATTATTCCAGAGAAGATGGCTAGGAGACCAAAGGCATCACTGCTACCCTCTGCGAATGGCGTATATTCGCCTATGTCTTTTTCAGCGCCCGATGTAGGAGTTGAGTAATATCCAAAACCTCGATAGGTATTTTGTTTCTTCTGGCATAGGTGGTCATGGTGCGGACACACTGTTGACAGGAGGTCACAACGGCCTGGGC
The DNA here is from genome assembly GCA_030597505.1 of Desulfobacteraceae bacterium. GTDB lineage: Bacteria > Desulfobacterota > DSM-4660 > Desulfatiglandales > Desulfatiglandaceae > JABMQV01. Next base: position 2,951 of record JAUVRS010000198.1, on the reverse strand, counting down.
CCCCGTGCCCATAACCTCTTCGATCTTTCTCCTGGCAATCTCGGATGAAAGCTCAGGATCTATCATCTCTAGGTTTCCGCCGCCCCCACAGCACTGGCAGTCTTCCCTGCTTCGGGGAAGTTCCACAAACTTTATGCCGGGTATCGATCGAATTAGTTCTCGCGGCTCATCATAGACTCCGGCGCCTCGTCCGAGATCGCATGGATCATGATAGGTAACCGTCAATGGAAGTTCTTTGAGCGGGGTCCGACCTTTCTTCACCAGGTTTAGCAGAAACTGGGAGGCATGGCTGATCTCGATCGCCCTTGGATAGTGCTCACGCCACATCTGATAGCAGGAAGGACATGCGAAGATCGCTAGCTTGGCGTTCTTTGCCCGGACCGCTTCAAGGTTATGATCCACGAATTCCTGAAACATTTCTCTGAGACCTGCCCCGAGCATCGGAAACCCACAACACCATTCATCTTCCCCCAGCAAAGTGAAGTCCACGTCGCTAACCTCGAGGATTTCAACCAGTGCCACGGGGATCTTTTGAGCCAAAGGAAAATAGGAAGCAACGCATCCGGTGAAATAGACCACTTCGGATCGGTCTTTTATATAGCCATCGTCCGGGGGATGTTTCATATCCTCCACCCAATCGGCCCGCTCCTCGTTATCCTCTGCGAAGACATTGTGGTTTTCTTTTAGATTGTCGCGGATCATCTCTATCTTTTTAGGATAGAAATTTGAATGCACCAGATCCTGGCGAAGGGAAAGCCAGAGATCCCTGAGCTGAATGCCTACCGGGCATACTTCCTGGCAGTTCCCGCAGAGCGTACACCGAAAGACCGTGTCACTGAAGTGCTTCCACTCCTTGTCGACCGGTGCCCTCCTGCCCAAAAGTTTTTGAAGGAGGCCTGTCCTCCCTTTTAGAATCTGTCTTAGACCCTTTATTCGGTGTACTCCAGAAAGTTCGCCATCTTGGGTAGCTGAAACCGCTGGGCACACGTCTGAGCATACCCGGCAATTGGTACAGGCCTCTACCTCAATGAGTTGACTCATGCGATAATCTTGGTTGGTCATACAAATTTGCCTGGTAAACTTGTCGGTTAAGAAGTTGTGCAGTTAGATGGCCCCGTAGGCTTCTTTCAAACCCAGTCGCGCATCAAACCTGACTCGACCATTTTCGACTCGACTGATCACACTATTCCTCTGCGTACTTTTCTATATCAGCAAGTACCCATTTCGTGACCGCTTCGGGCCCGTGAATCAGATTTTCCAGCCCGTCTTTATCGCCTGGTTTGATCTTATACATCCAGCCTTTTCCCTAGCAGTCCTCGTTGATTAATCCAGGGTTGGTTTCCAACTCTTCATTTACAGCCAATAGTTCTCCATTTACCGGGGCGAAGATCTTCCCCAGCCACTTACCCGATTCTAACTTGGCGAATTTTTTGCCTGCCTTTAGTATTTTCCCATCCTCGGGAAGCTGGACATACACAATCGCTCCTGCCATCTTCTGAGCAAAATCGTCCATCCCCATGATTAGGAGATCCCCTTCCTCCCTAACCCAAAAATGATTTTCCTCGTAATAGAGGTCCTCTGGCATGTTGTATCCTTGAATTTCCATCTGTTTTCCTCCTTTTCTTATTTGGTGAGCGCTCCGGGGCGTCAGTCCCTGTAAACCGCCAATCCCGGTCCCGCCCTTCATGATTCTAGATTCGGTGTTCGATATTCTGCGGTTCGCGCCTCCCTCTTACTTCGCTTCTACCATCAATTCATTGATGAATTGCGTTGTATTGTAAATCTTGAACTTCTGTTTACGTAATTTGGCATTACTGAGATTATGGACGCAGGAATTGCATTCGGTCAGCACCACTTCGGCGCCAATCTCCTCAGCCTCATTGAGTCGACGTCGAGCCATGGCAATAGAATTCTTGGCATAAGCGCCCCGAACACCTCCGCCGGCACCGCAGCACAGGGCTTCGGCATGGTGATGCGGCATCTCAATAAAGTTCCCTGCAATCTTTCTGATGGTTCGGCGGGGTTCCTCATATATCCCGCAGTGCCTTCCCAGGTCACAGGGGTCATGGTAGGTCACCCGTTTGTCTGTTTTGACGCCAAAGTCAAACCCCTCCATAAACTGGGTCATGTGAAGGATCTTGACCCCCTTTTTCTTGAGTTCGGAATACTGGGGTTTGTTATTAAAGGTTCTAAAACAGTAAGGGCAGCCGGTAATGACTGTCCGGGCGCCCGTTGCAAGAATCAGGTCCATGTTTTTTCGAGCCAGATCTTTGTTGATCTCATAACCCACGTCCTCTAGGACACCGCTGCAGCAAACCTCGTCGATCAGGGTGTAATCCACCCCGAGACGCTCCAAGAGTTCCAGGGTGGCCATAGTGGGTTCGTCCTCTCGGTAGGCGCCCACGCAGCCTATAAAATAAACATATTGTGCCTTTTTACCCCGTTCTCTTTCAAAATTTTCAGGCTCATCTTCGGCATAGATGTTTGTGTATTTTTCCAGGACCTGGTGCATCCCTTTAAACGCGGGGTGACAGGACCCAATGTTGACCATATCTTTTCTTGCCTGTTTTATCACCTCAGCCACTTCCACGCCTGACGGGCAACTTTCGGTGCAACTGGCGCATGTGGTGCACTGAAACAGACTTTCGATCAATTCGTCGTTGAGGTCTATTTTTCCATCCATGACCTCTTTTAACAACAGCATCTTTCCCCGTGCGTTCAGGGCAGGGCGGAGCGTTGAGCCGTAGACCGGACAAACCGCCTGGCAAAATCCGCATCGCGAGCACTTGAGTATCTGTTCACGGTAGTTTCTCTCAAAGTCGTACTTACCTTCCATTTCTATGCCTCCAATCCCATCTTGCCTGGATTCAGAATGTTGTTCGGGTCAAACATTTTCTTGAGGGAACGCATTACATTCAAGGCCACTGAATCGTGCTCAATGGACATGTAAG
>JAUVRS010000223.1 GCA_030597505.1 Desulfobacteraceae bacterium | reverse complement strand
CGGCCAAACCAGCTCTTTCAAGCGTTTTCCGGGTGGGCACACCGGTTTTTTTCTCCCACCCCCTTTCCCGCTCGTAATCCGTTAACATGGGTTCACGGGGCACGGTATTGCCTTTTGCCGGACCGTTTGGCATGGGTTCATGGAGAGATCGCCATGGCAAGGTATCGTCTTTTCTCGTTAACCCTTCTCTCAGATTAAATAAACGCTCAAGGGTGTAAATACGATCGGCGACAAGTGTCCTTTCTTCTTCTGAAATCTGCCATCCTGTTACCGCGTCTACGAAATCGAACCGTCTCTTATTATCAAAACCATATCTGGAGAAACTGCAAAAAATCATTGAGTCTTGAAGACAGTAGTTGTTTTGTATTTCGCGTGCGACTTTCCCCTTTTTTTTGTGGGTGAGCGGGTCTTTGAGATCAACGAGTTCTGCACTAAACGTGGGGCCATAAGAATGGTTCGCACCTGGTGTAGCTGTGGCATAAATCAGCCCCATACCCACGATGCTTCTTGGGTCAAAGGAGGCAAACCCCTGGCCTTTGGTGTGCATGGCAAATTTTTCCGATTCTTTGCCGATCTTTTCGGATAACCGTTTGGTACCTTCTGCAGCCCAGTCACCAAACCCGTCCCGCATTGCAATTTTTTCAATCAGAGCCAGGACAACATCGGCGTCGCCAAAACGCAACTCTAAACCGTCTGTATCCTCACGCGTAATCAACCCCCGCTGGTAACACTCGATACAAAAGGCGATGACGTTCCCTGTGCTGATGGTGTCCAGCCCATACTCGTTACAGAGATGGTTTGCCTTTGTGACGGCAGTGATATCGCTGATGCCGCAATTGCTTCCCAGAAGCCCTATGGTTTCGAACTGAGGTCCCTGGAGGACGGTACCGCGGTGTGGTCCGCTTTTGATGACAGAGGTTTTGCCGCAAGGGAGAGGACAACCAAAACAGGCTTCATTGTGGATAAAGACCTCTTTCTTGACCGTTTCCGCAAAAAGACCCTCGATACCTTCGAATGTTGCGCTCGAGTAGTTCATGACGGGGAGGGCCCCTGCCCTGTAAGCCGCAGCAACAGTACCGGTCGTCCCAAAATCCACCCGCCCCTGGGATTGGGGGTCGGCTATGACCGCCTTATGGGCTTCTGTCAGTATGGTCAGAAATTTTTTGGGTTTGGCCACCTGGACACCCCCTGTTCCCCTTACGGCAATGGCCTTCAAATTCTTGGAGCCCATGACCGCCCCTGCCCCGCCCCTGCCCGCCGCCCTGGAGTCGGGAATCACGCCGGAAAAACGGACCATGTTTTCGCCCCCGGGACCAATGGGGATAACCTTGATGGAACGGTCCTGAAGCTCATCCCGTATGGACGTTTCGGTCTCGCTTGAAAACTTTCCCCAGTGGGGGCGGGCGTCCTTGATCGTGACCCTATCGTCATCAATAAATATATAAACGGGGGCGTCAGCCTTCCCTTCCACAATCAACCCGTCATAACCGGCATACTTGAGTTCGGGTCCAAAAGCACCACCGCCGCAGACTGATCTGGAGAAAGTGCCCGAGAGCGGTGATTTGTTGACAATTACAAATTTTGGGGTGTAGGGCGTTGCCGTTCCCTGGAGTGGCCCTGTCATAAAGGCAATTTTGTTATCCGGGGAAAACGGATCTACCCCCGGTTTAAACTCCCTGTAAAACAGATAACTGACCAACCCCCTTCCCCCAAGGAAGTCTCTGGCGACCGAGTCATCCAGAACTTCTTTCCTTATTTCTCCATTTGTCAGGTTGACTCTTAATATCTTTCCTACATATCCACCGTTAAACATGGGAGTTCCCCTGCTCGATGCCCAAAGCGCCCGTTGGACAATAACTTATACACATAGGGTTGCCGTGGCAAAAATCGCATTTTGCTGCAATTTCATTATGGATCACAATCATGTCAAAGGGACAGGCTTCTTTGCAGAGGCCGCATCCAGTGCATACACCACTGTCGACTCTCCATACATCGTTTTTCCCATCCCCTTTAAATGCTGCTTCCGGACAGACCTCCACACAGGGTGCGGGCTCACACTGTCTGCAGACATGGGGCGTATCAATCATGGAGACAGGGGTATCTAAATCAATGTTCCTGTCTATCTCTACGCGGATCGTTGCCCACCGCGGATTGAATGCCCCTTTGTGATGCGTCATCGAGCACATAAGCTGGCAAACTCGACAACCTGAACATTTCTCTGCCATTATCTTTATCTGATTTTTCAAGGCTCAAACCTCGTTTTTTCATTCTCAGGAAACCATATAACTACCCAGGTGGATAGGCTGAAGGCTGAAGACTGCTAGGAAAAAGCGTATTTTAAATCAATGTTTGATGCAAAAATTCAGATATTTCCGCCAAAGTACGGCAATCGTGCTTTTCTGCCCCCTTCAGCCTTCAGTCTAAACAGCTTCAGCCTGACTACGTGAGTAGTTACGAAACCATCAGCTCCTCTGATGGAGATGTCACAGAAGATGCAGTAAGTCGTTCAATCCTCCTGGATGAGTTCTGTCAAGACACCATGGGTGCTCTTGGGGTTTAAAAAACCCACCCATTCACTGTCTCTCACTTTTCGTGATTTTTTATCAATAAGTCGAACGCCCTTTTTCTCTAATTCCTTTAAACATTTGTCAATTTCCTTTACCCCGAAAGCAATATGGTGGACGCCTTCGCCCCTCTTATCCAAAAATCTTCCTGCGGCACTCTCACTATTCTGGGGTTGAATCAATTCAATTGTCACGTCACCGATGGGGAGAAAGGCTATCTTCGCCTTGGCATGTGGAGATTCATACACCATGCTCGGCTCAAGCCCGTAAATATCTCGATAGAGTTCCATTGCTTGATCAAGATCTCGTACCACGATTCCAATGTGGCTAAGTTTCTCTAACATGTCTGACTCCTTGGATTGGAAATTTTTCAAACCGCTTTCTGGTAGAATTGAACAATCTCGTTGATGGTGGAACCGGGTCTGAAAACCTCAGCGATTCCCATCTCTTTTAAAAGGGCCACATCTTTTTTGGGAATGATCCCCCCAACCAGAACCTGCGTGTCTTTGATATCTCTTTGCGCCATCTTTTTCGTCAATTCTCGACAGATGGAAAGGTGGCTTCCGGACAAGATGCTCAACCCGATGACATCAACAGCTTCTTCTACAGCGGTCTCCAGAATGGCCTCCACACTCTGTCTGATCCCGGTATAGATCACCTCCATCCCAGCGTCACGCAGACCCCTAGATACGATTTTTGCCCCTTTGTCGTGACCGTCCAGACCGGGCTTTGCAATCAACACTCTGATGGCTCTTGTCGACACCATACTGTCTCCCTCCTTAGGGCTTGCGCAAGCCCTTAGAAAATACTCATTTGTTTTGCTTCGCCGTAAATCGCCTTCATTTTGCCGACGATTTCTCCAACGGTTGCGTCGGATTTCACTGCTTCAAGGATATACGGCATCAGGTTCTCTTTTGCGGTTGCTGCCTTCTTGAGCGCCCCCAACGCATTCTCCAACTTTTCCGGATTTCGTTCAGACTTAAAATGTCTAAGCTTTTCAATCTGTATGGAACGTGTTTTGGGATCCACTTCAAAGGATTCCAGTTCCCGGTCCTCTTCATCGATTTGAAACCGATTCACCCCCACCTTGACCAGTTCTCCGGAGTCAAACTTCTGTTGGACTTTGTAAGCCTGATCTGCCAGCGTACTCTGAATCGTTCCATCATCCACACAACCAAGGATACCCCCCAGTGAGTCGATTCTCTCCATTTCCTTTGATATTTCCTTTTCATAGAAATCGGTTAAACTCTCGACATAGTAGGAACCACCCAGGGGATCAACCACATCGGGGACACCGATTTCATGACCGATAATCTGCTGGATTCGAAGAGAGGTCCGGATGGCTTCATCCGTTGGTATGGCATATGCCTCGTCAAAACAGGGAAGATTCATGGATTGGGATCCGGCAAGGGCGGCAGCAAGGGCATAGAAGGAGATTCGTGAAATATTGTTCAGGGGTTGTTGTTCCGTCATACCCCCACCCATACCACCGGTGGAAAACTTGAGTCGCATGGATTTTTCGTTACTGGTTTTAAACCGCTCTTGTATGATTTTGGCCCATAACCGTCTGGCGGCCCTCAGTTTGGCAATTTCTTGAAAAAAGTTAAACTGGACACCACCACAGATTAAGTGAAACGAAAGAAGCGGGGCAATATCATCAATATCATACCCCCGGTTTAAGACCTCCTCAAGATAGGCAATCCCCGTTAGAAAGGGGTAGGCCACGCCCTGGGCAGGAGTGGCACCGCATTCACAGATATGGGTGCCGGATACGCTCACGGTGTTAAACTTTGGAATGTGTTCGATACAATATTCAATGGTATCCCCAATCAATCGTATGGATGGCTCGGGAGGAAAGATATAGGTTCCCCGGGCAATATATTCCTTGATAATATCATTTTGGATTGTCCCTCTTAGGTTGCTGGGATCGATCCCCTTTCTTTCAGCAGTGGCAATATACATGGCCAGGATAATGCTTGCCGTAGAATTGATTGTAAAGGATGTGCTGATCTTATCCAGGGGAATCCCCTCAAACATCCCCTCCATATCCTTTAGCGTGTCAATGGCCACTCCCAGCTTGCCCACATCATCTTTGGCAAGCGGGTCATCGGAGTCGAGCCCCAGCTGTGTGGGGAGATCAAGGGCAAGGCTGAGCCCGGTTTGCCCTTGGTCGATCAGAAATTTGAAGCGACTGTTTGTGTTTTCAGAGGTCGAAAACCCTGCGTACTGCCGCATGGTCCAGAGCCTGTGGCGATACATCGAAGGATAAATGCCTCGAGTATATGGAGGGCTCCCCGGCGTCCCAAGAGACGCCTTGTGGTCAAATCCGGTTAAATCTTCCGGAGCATACCAAAGCTTGACCTTGACACCTGTATTGGTTTCCTTCCATTTGTTATCCATCTCCACCTCTCACTTTTTTTCGTGATCAATT
>JAUVRS010000327.1 GCA_030597505.1 Desulfobacteraceae bacterium | reverse complement strand
GTTTGAAAGAATCCATGGCCTCCACCCAAAAAGGAAAAGACGCCGATAGACCTCAACCCTGTATACGCCCCTCTCTCTTACCCTGTAAGACGCTCTTTGACCGTTCCAGGTCTTCTCAAGGATTCCATTTTTCAAAAGTCTGATCCGGCCCGGTTCAGGAGTCTTAATCTCCAGTATTCCGGGTTGAAACAGACCTTCTTCCCCAATGGTCAACGGGGTACCGTCCTCCGGGACAAACCGAACTTTGAATCCCTTTGCCGACGCCAGATTCTCATGGGCGATAAATAATCGACCTTCCTTAATGGCCCCGTAAATTTGGACCTTGGCTCCCCTTACGTCCCGGGAAAGCCTCTCTTTCAGCAGTATGTGGACATTTATTGAGTTTAGAAGATAATCGTACGATAGTGGCTTAAAACGAAAAGGTCCCCATTTGAACTTTGCGCCATGGGCATCCGAGCCCCCGATTCCAGGTACCCTTTTCTTTTTGCAGACCTCGTCCCAGAAGGAAAGGGTGTTTTTGCTGGGGGGTTTTAGCATCTGGGTCTTAAATGTGAGATGAAACAGACCGTGAAAAACACCCCTGACCCGTTCTTTCCATCGGGAGGAGAAGTTCCACACACAGATGCCTGTATAGCCGGTGACCGATAGATCATTCCATGTATAGGCCTCGGATTTTTGAGTAAAAGGCATTCCCTTTTCAAAGGGATGGGCCATAAAGCCGAATCCCCCCTGTTTATTCACCTGATCAATGACTTCCTGGGGACCAAGGCCTTGTGTCTTTATCCTCTCATTTATATCAAAGGCCAGGTAGTGATGATACCGTCTTCCGATCTCCGCCCCCACCAGCACCACCACGCCATTGTGTATCCCTTCATCCTCCAAATGAAAATCATCGGTCATGTGGTGATGATCCGTCAGGATTATAAAGCCATGCCCCATCCTTTTGGCAGACTGAGCGATCTGGTTCACGTCCCCTCCCCCATCGGAATAAAGGGAATGGATATGGAGATTGCCCACATATTCAAAATAGCCGTTATTCATGTTCCTCCAGTGCCCGCTCGCCCATCCGCATGGATTTAAAAACGGCAAACACATTTATCGCAAGCGCCGCAAAAAATGAAACAATTATAAACACCCACTGATAGGCGTCCACGGGGATCCCTTTTGCGTTGGACATAAACAGAATATAAACCGGCCCCGCCTCAAGGACAATAACAACGGCAATAAAAAGGGACGTCACAATCATATACAAGGCACCACCAAAACCCGTGGACACTTGGGCAATATTCTCATGTTTGAAATTGGGGTACATGGCCCCAAAACTCATGCCCAGAGCCACAATCCCCATGACCATGAGAAACATGGTAACCGAAGATAAAAACATCATAAAACCGGTCACATCCAGAAAATAATTGGTAGCTATGATCAAGACTTCGGCAAGGATCAACATAGGGAACAAAAAAAGAAAATATTTTCCCCATAAATACCGTTTTATTTTCAGTGGAGATGTACGGACAATCCAATAGGCCTCGCCCTCTGCGCTGACGGCCGTAAACACAAAACGTGCCGAAACTGCCGTCAAGACAAACGCGGCAAGACCCATGTTCAAGAATGCCACTGTATTTTGAAGAAAATCCAGTCGCATGGGGCTTTTGTCCAAGGGCAAGACACTAAAATTATAAACGTACACAATGACAAGGGCACCCAGGAGCAGCAATTGAGACCACTGTGCGTTATCCCGAAAAAAGGCCCTGATGTCCTTGGCTATGATCGCGCTCAAGTCTCCTCCAAATGGTCTGACTACAACCCTGATAAAAAGATCCAGGAGCTGTTTCCCCCCCGCAAGTCTCTTCTTTGCCTCCTGGGATTTTGAAAATCCTTTAAAATAGATGCCCCGGGCTACCCAGACATTTATGACCACCAAAGCCCCCGCAGTAGACCAGGTAAGCAGGATTTCAAAGAACCGGCCAAGCCCAGTCCCCCTGTGCCCGGTCAAACTCCCCCAGAGGGTCTCTGCAATCCAGTGAGTGGGGAGGTAGGGGGAATCTGTCCCCTTTAAGGCGTTTACATATTCAAGGACACCAAAAAAAGCCTCCGGGTTTACCAATCTCTCGGGCCTTAAAAACCGGAACACAAGATAAAGGGCGATCACCATAAATATTGATAGCAGCAAAATGATATCGCGGGTCCTCTGGGCGGGGAACAGATGGACGAGGAGCATGGTCACAAAAACCGCGATCTGGGCCGCGATAACGGCCATGGCAACATTCATGTGGAACAGTGTAATATAGAACATCGGACCGGCTGAGAAGACATAACCGTACGCCAGAAATACAGGGGCACCAAAGATGATGAGCATCCACGATCCATCCACAAATGTGTAAAAGACTCTTGAAAGAAAAAGCGCCTCAATGCCCACAGGTGTGGAATGACACAGTTCAAGGTCCTTTGCGAGATAGAGATTGGACAGCGCCGTTATGATATGACTAAAAACGAGAAGCGAAAAAAAGGTCAGGAGAACCATCGAAAGGAGATACCTTGCCAGAAAGTCCCCTATGACATCAACCGACTGAAAATATATGAGAACCCGAGCACACAGGATAAACATAAAGGCGCAAAATACGACCCCCAGGCCTCCCATAAAAAAAACCTTCTTTCCGGGTCTGCCCCCGGAAAGGAACAACTGGTTTCTAAACCCGAGAAGCCTGGGTCTAATGAGAAGATTGAGGTCCCGCATGGGGCAACCCTTTTCCCTCGGTCAGTTTCAAAAAGATATCCTCCAGACTGCCATCGACCCCTGCCTCGCGTTTCAAGACCTCCCCGGACCCCCTTGCAATAATCCGGCCCGCCTGAATAATAGCGATCCCAACACACACCTCCTCAGCCACCTGCAGAGAGTGGGTTGACATAAAAACAGTTGGTCCCCGGCTGGCCTGATCCCTGAATATGTCCTTTACAAGTCTGGCAGCCTTTGGGTCCAAACCTACCATGGGTTCATCCACGATGAGGACCTTTGGCCGATGAAGCAGGGCCGCGCACATCACCAAG
>JAUVRS010000230.1 GCA_030597505.1 Desulfobacteraceae bacterium | reverse complement strand
TGGAACCCGAACATTTGCAAACACGATATCTGATATTTGAGGGTCCAATTTTCCTTCCCTGAAAATAATAACAGGTGGAATTCGAAGACCTTCTTGATAAATCTCCTGGCTTACGCTGGAGCTCCCCGGGGCGGCCCCCCCCACATCGGGCCAGTGGGTTCGGTTAACCGCATACCCGATGGGTTCGTCTCCAACAAAAATGGGGGTTATCAAGGTCATATCGGGAAGATGGCTCCCACCTTTATAGACATCATTGGTGAGTATGGCATCCCCGGGTTTCAACTCTGACAGGTTTATGGATTCCAAGGCCCCCTGTATTGAATAAGGCATAGCGCCAAGATGGACCGCGATATCGTTACCCTGGGCAATCACCTTTCCCGTTGCATCCGCCAGGGCACAGGATAGATCCGATGAAAGGGCGATTAACGGGGAGAAGGCGGCCCGCATGATCACACTTTTCATCTCTTCGCATATGGCGTAAAAGGAACTGCGAAGGATCTCAAAGGTGACCGGGTCCGAGGAAACAAAAGGGGTTTCTTTTTCTGACATATACTTGTCTCGATCAAATATGGCACACCTGGTTGTAGGGCCAGGATTCTTTACTTGATGTGGAGACATCTCCTTTCATCTAAAAAACTTCTCTGATCTTCCAGGACAAAAACGGTTGTGTCCATTGTGTCGATGATGGCCGGGCCATTTATTTCATCACCGGGTCTCAGCCGTTCCATGCGATATCCGGGGACTTCCATAAACTCGCCTATCTGATCATCAAACACCTTTCTCGTGGAAGATGCTCCTTTTTCCGGCAGCTCCGGATCGTGTTTGAAAAAGCTCTCTGCTCTTGGCTGTGCGCCGTCTATAGCGGCAGTCAACCTGAAACTAACAATTTCGATCCGGGATCCAGGAAGGATATAATGAAAAAATGCCTTGTATTTTTCCTCGAACTGTCCTTCAAGGGCCCGGATCTCTTCTGGCTTGTCCAATTTCGCGGCAACAGGGAGATTTAATTCAAAGACCTGTCCCAGATATCTCGCGTCAACAGAACGAAACATGGAGGCCTTGTTTAGATCACGGCCTTCCTTATTCAATCGTTCCATCATCTGCTCCTCCAGCTCCTTGAACACTTTTGGCCCGGCAGACCCGGGCATTTCATCTGTCAGATAGGGTCGCGTTCTGACGAGATCGTGTCTTACCCCTGCCGCCAGAAGCCCAAGCCCCGAGAACACGCCCGCCAGAGGAGGGACAATCGTCCGGCTTATATTGAGATCCTTCGCAATAAAACTTGCGTGAAGTGGCCCTGCCCCGCCATAGGCCAAAAGAGAAAAATCTCTGGGGTCAAATCCTTTTCGGATGGAAACAAGCCGGACCATTTCGATAAAATTTGCCTTGGCTATACGTATGATGGCAGCGGCCGCCTTTTCCGGGGACCACCCATAGAATTTCCCGATTCTGTCGTATATGGCCCTCTTTGCCTGTTCCTGAAATAATCTTGTGTTTCCCCCATGAAAAAACTGGGGGTTCAGAAATCCAAGGATGAGGTTGGCATCAGTCACAGTAGGGTCATTCCCTCCCAACCCGTAACACGCCGGTCCAGGGACGGCACCGGCGCTGTGGGGACCTACCTTGAGAATCCCCGCCTTATCAACCCAGGCAATGCTTCCCCCACCCGCACCGATTTCGACAAGATCGATAACCGGGCTCTTTACGGGATAACCGCCAACGGGGACCCCATGGCGAAGGGAATCCGCATGAAATTCGGTTGTTACCCTTGGTGTCCCGTTTGTGATAATTCCGGCCTTTGCCGTGGTTCCTCCCACATCCAGGGTGATAATATCCCCGAGCCCCAGCTCCCGCCCCAGCCATGCTGCTGATACCATCCCGGCTGCGGGGCCTGACTCGATAAGGTGAACCGGAAAATGTCTGGCATTTTCAGCGGATGTGAGCCCTCCGTTTGATTTCATCACGGAAAAGGTTTCCACACCTTCCTTTGACAATTCTCCGGCCATCTTGCTTAGATAGCGGTCAACGGCGGGTCTGATATACCTGTTTAGGACGGTTGTGCTGGTCCGTTCGTACTCTCTAAATTCAGGCCACACCTCGTGGGAACAGGAGACGAGGAGATGGGGTAAATGCGTCATTATCTTTGCCAGGGCCTTTTTTTCGTGAACCGGGTTTGCATAGGCATGAAGAAAACATATGGCCACCGACTCAATACCCTGAGATTGGATCTTTTTGATGGAATCCAAGAGCTCGTTTTCGTCAATGGGCACCAGAACGTTACCACTGGGATCGAGCCTTTCGGTAATCCCCATCCTGAGGTCGCGGGGGACAAGAGGTGGGGAAATCTCCTGGAAAAGATCATACATCAATGGCCGGTTGTGACGGCGGAGCTCCAGCACATCTTCAAAACCCCGTGTAGTAATCAGACACATCCTTGCGCCCTTCTTTTGAAGGAGTGTGTTGGTGGCGATGGTGGTAGCATGAGCAAGTTCGTTTATGATAGGTGGTTGGGGGCTGGCTGAATTGAATTGTCTGAAACTTTGTAACACGCCATCGGAAGGATCAGCGGGTGTTGTATGCACCTTCAGGGAGTTCACCAGACCGGTTGCAGGATCATAGGCTACCAGGTCGGTGAAGGTGCCCCCCACGTCAATTCCGAGGTGTACGCCTCCCTCTTGACTGTTTTTACCGCCCGTCATCCCATGACCCTTGAAAGCTCGGACAGGAAATGATCCATCTTTTGTCTCACATTCACATCCACACGTATAAATCGGTTACCCAATCCTTTATAAGAGACGCTGCAATCTTTTATTATAACACCCCCCTGGAGAAGCCCTTCAAAAACATCTGTTGAGGATATGGTGGAGTCCAGAATCTGCAGACAAATAAAATTGCCTTCGGGTTTCATAACTACCGAGACATTTGAAAACCCGGAAAGCTTTTCAACAAGATAATCTCTTCCCGTTTGTATCAGGGTCTTGGTCTTTTTATAATGCTCTTTGTCCTCCAGAGCTGCCGCGGCACCGGCTGCGGCCAGATTCCCGATATTCCAGGTAGGCTTTACTTTCATCAAGGCCCGGATAATGGCTTCATGAGCTATTCCATACCCCACACGCAGACCTGCCAGACCATAGACCTTTGAAAATGTTCGAAGCAGGATCAGGTTTGGGTAACAATGGGCAAGATCTGTCCGGGGTCCGGTTTCAGAGTAGTCCGCATAGGCCTCATCCAGAAGCACCAGGACTTCCGAAGGCGTATGGTCGAGTATATATGTCAACTTCTCCTTCTCGATAGTCGTGCTAAGCGGGTTGTTGGGGCTGGTGAGCATGAGAATCCTGGTCTTTTTTGTAAAAGCGTTGAGGAGCTTATCCGGATCGATCGTAAAATCCTGATCCATAGGAACCTGAACAGGCTGTCTTCTTTCCACCAAAGCGGCCTGTTCATAGATGGGAAATGTGGGAATAGGGAAGACTATTTCGTCTGCCTGTTCCGAGAAGGCCATTATGATAGAAAGCATTAACTCGGTTTCTCCACAACTGGCGATTACGTTTTTTATTGCTACGCCATTGTGTCTGGCAATAGCCTCTCGAACGCTCCGGGCCTGCCAGTCGGGGTAAAGTGAAAGATCGTTTAGTGCAAGCCCTATGGCCTTGACCGCCCGTGGGGACGGACCAAGGGGGTTTTCCGCCGAGGCCAGTTTGGCGACCTTATCGGCTGGAACTCCGTATCTTTCAACAACCTCTGAAACTCTAAGTCCCGGTGTAAAGGTTTCCACTGACTCGAGATACGCCATGGATGGAAAATTTATAAGTTTTTGGTTTTTCATAAAAAGTTCTCCTTCAAAATCAAAGTTAAGGACCGTCCTCGCTCGCCACTCTCTCAATAACCAATTCCCTGAGTTTGAATTTTTGGACCTTTCCGCTGGCGGTCCTGGGGAAGTCTTTAAAATTGACGACCATGTCAGGGATAAGATATCTTACTGTTTCGTCTCCCATAAAATCGACGAGTTTTTCCCGGGTAATCTGTTCCTCGGGGTTTTTGGGGATAATACAGGCAACGGTCTTCTCGCCCAGACGGTCGTCAGGGTAACCGACCACCTGGCATTCCTTTGTCTTGGGATAGGTATAGACGATCCCTTCCATATCGGTTGCATAGATGTTTTCTCCCCCTCGGACGATCATGTCCTTGATTCTTCCTTTTAACCGGATGTTTCCTCCTTCGTCCATGGTGCCGAGATCTCCGGCATGAAACCATCCCAGATCGTCCACTGCCTCGGCGGTCCGTTCCGGATTTTTGTAATATTCGAGGAAGCTTGTGGGGCCTCTGTGGCAAATTTCACCCATTGTGTCCACGGGGACAACCCGACCGGTCTCCGGGTCGGCAATCTTGACCTCATTTCCAACGTCCAGCGGGGGGCCAGGGCTCTCGGCAATCAACTCAATGGGGGAATCGGGAAGACTCAGGACATTGCTTCCGCATTCGGTTGTGCCATCCCCCTGGAGGATGTCTGATCCAAAACGGTCTACGATCTGCAGCGCCACCTCCGACGGCATGGGGGCTCCGGTAAAGATAGAGATTCTCAGGGTGGAGACATCGGTTTTCTCAAATTCCGGATGATTCATAAGATCGATGTACATGGTGGGCACGCCTATGGCAATGGTCGCTCCTGCACTTTCCAGCTCTTTTAAGGAAAGTGTTGTCGAGTATCTTCCCATGATCACCAGGGTTCCGCCGGTGAGAAATACCGTATGTTGAACCACACAATTTCCGGTTGTGTGAAAAAGGGGTGTCATACACAGCCAGGTGTCTCGGGAAGTAGCCCCCATTCGACTGGCAAGTCCCTTTGAGTGGAGCATCCGGGTATTGTGGGTATGGACCACCCCCTTTGGCCTGCCTGTTGTGCC
>JAUVRS010000174.1 GCA_030597505.1 Desulfobacteraceae bacterium | reverse complement strand
GGCTATTTTTCCCAATCTCTGCGTCAGACTCAAATGATAATCCTCGAAATACTTTAATGTATTCCTGTGGTTATAGTTTACGCCCACCTTGATCTTGAAAAAACTATCTCATTCTAGGACAGTCTCCTAATGCCGGATAAGTTCGCGCCACCCGAAAGCGGGGAAGCGTAAAATGGACTCTGGGATTTCTCCCCGGCAAGGGGCATTCAGGGAGGATCTGAAATGACATTTCGCACGATAAGGTTCGAAGAACCGGAAGCAGGGATCGGGTTGATCACACTCAACCGTCCTGATCGACTGAATGCCATAAACCTGGACATGCTGGACGATCTTCACAGCCTCTTTGATCAGCTTTGTGAATGGGACAGGGTGAGGGTGGTTATCATTGTCGGGGAAGGGCGGGGGTTTTGTTCCGGTGCGGACATAAAGGACGCGCGGTTGCGGAGAGACGCAACCGCTCTTTTTTCAGATGCTGCAACCCATCTGGTGGCTATTCAGAAGAAATATTCCGAACGAATTCTGGAGATGCGCCGATTGCCCCAGCCCATAATCGCAGCAGTAGATGGTCCGGCAGCCGGAGGGGGGATGTGTATAGCTCTTGCGTCTGATGTGATTCTTGCTACACCACGGGCCAACTTTATAGCATCTTTTATCAACATCGGCCTTTCAGGCGGTGAATTGGGAACCAGTTACTTTTTGCCCAGGGCCGTGGGCAGGGCTAAGGCCTCAGAGATTTTATTGACCGGACGGACCGTCTCGGCAGAAGAAGCGGAAAGGATCGGCCTTGTCAGTTGTTTGGTGAAAGAGGGTGACTTGATGGATGCGGCAATGGAAATGGCCCGAACCATGCTCACCAAAAGTCCCATGGGGCTTCGTCTGACAAAGGAGGCTTTGAATCAAAACCTCAATGCCCCTTCCCTGGAGGCCGCAATAGAACTTGAAAATCGTAATCAGAGTATGTGCTGTTGCACTTCTGAATTCATGGAAGCCGTGGCATCATTTGCGGAATCAGAGGAGAAATAGCCCGGATATTCAGGTGGGAATTCAGGTGTGAAGCGCTGCTACCTGCTCATCTGTTTGTCTCAGGCGCCTGTTTACAACCCCCCTTCTGCCAAGCCCGGTTTGTCTTTTATATTGGTCTGGCTCGTTTTTGGGAATTTAACGGTAAATAGACTTCCGCCGGATTTAAAACATCCGGCTTTTCCAGTGACAAACGCGCAACGGGTGATCACCCCCGGGCATGTGTCCGTATCCTTTGGAATAAACCCGCAGCGTGTACTTTCAAAATTGATTGAGAAACCATATCTTTTTGAGAATGTCTTGATCCTAAGCAGATCAGCTCCTGATCCCCCGGCGTTAAACTCATAGGGCCGCCTTGAGGAATATAGGTTTGTGTCCTGGGTATGAAAAAATCCGCCAAAGATCATTTTTTGGTTTTCAGGGGTGATCCCCACACCATAATCACGGAAGTCTATTTGTATTTCTTTGGCCAGAAGTTTTGAACTGATTTCAATTTTTCCCTCGTCAGGTGTGTTTTCGATCGCGTTTTTTAACAAACCTCGGAATACCTTTGTAACAATGTTTCTGTCCATATGAAGGGTCAAATCTTTTTGAAAGGTCCTCACAATTTCAAGATGTCTCCCCCCCATGGAGAGTGTCCCCTCATTGCATATATCATCCAAGAGCTGGTCCACAGAAATATCCTCCATGCGGATGTCGTCAGGGCTGAAAAGGGATTCTATACGGGTGGAAATCAGCTCCAGAATCTCTGAGCCCTCCTCACGGTCTTCTTCTTTGAGCTCTTCGATAAAATTTGCAGCATCATGGATGATATCAAGTATCCTTTCCTTTTCATCGACCGACCGTTGATTGAGAATGTCATCGATTTTTGACTGAAGATCCAACAATCGGTCCAGATTGCGCTGACCTCTTTTTAGAGTTTTGTCCAGTCCCGGAATACTCGCTTCCTGTAACACTTTGGAGACCCTTGCAAATACGGCAGAGATCAGTGCCAATGGGGTCTTGAGTTCATGAGACAAGTGGTTAATCACCCTTTCCTTGGCCTTGTCCAAAACCTTGAGCTCTTCGTAAGTTTCCTCCAATTCTTCGTGGATCGTGGCATTCTCTATGGCACCGCCTGCCTGTGCCGCAAGGATCTCAAGCGTCCTTAAATCTCTTGAGGTGAAGTCCCCTGTTTTCTTATTGATGACTTCTATGACCCCCAAAATTTTCCCTTTGAATTTTATAGGGACACAGATCATAGATCGGGTGCGAAAACCGCTCTTTTTGTCGTAAGAGGGGTTCCACCTGGGATCCTTATACACATCATTGATTATAAGCGATTCTCCTGTCTCCGCCACATACCCGCCGATCCCCACGCCAAGAGGCAGCCTGATCTCCTCATGAAAAAATTCAGATTTGTCACCTCTTGCTACTTCCCAAAAAAGCTCATTTTTTTCATGGTCCAGCAACATTACGGCGGTAACTTCAGGGTCGAGTATCCCCTCTGAAAGACTCATTACTTTGTCCAGTAAGGGTTTGAGTTTGAGGTTGGAAGAGATGGTCATGCTGGCTTGAAACAGGGTGTCTACAATCGAGGCAAACTGGATGTCTTCCTCAAGTTCCTTTGCCAAAAACTCCAGGGTGTCTTTTTCAATCGAACCGGAGGGTGCAACAAAAATTAATTTTCCCTTTCCAAGCAAAATAACCTTTGTGTCAGGGTCATCTTCAAAATAATTTTTTAGGGCCTTTTCATCTCTGGGTTCTATCACTTCATTTATGCCATCGCCGGTGCCTTGGTGGCACTCGTATATGAGCTCACCGTATTTCAGGATGACCCGGGAACTCCCGGAAAAACTCATGATAGCCCTAAGTTGTTCTCCAATACGGATAAGAGAAAAATACTTTTCCATGGGTTTGACACAAAAATCAGTTTGGGTTTAATAAATCACTTGCCAACTGTTTTTTTGTCCTCCTTTACTTTTCCCTCAATGTCTTCGACCAAATCCTTCCCTTTTTCCAAGATACTCTTCCCCTTTATCAAAGCCTCCTTGGCGTGGCCCCTTATGTCATCCACGGTGCTCTTCAGGTTTTTGCTGAACTGATCGGGGGCCTTGTAATAATAATATCCCGCGACCCCAACCAGGATGAGCCCGACAATCAGTGCAACCTGTAGCAATTTCTTGATGACAAAATAAGCAACAAGAATTATCAGTGCACCGAGTATAATAGCGGCTATGGGATGGGTCGATACGTAATCAAAAAAATTGTCCACAATCGGACCTCCTAAGGACCTGCACAGAAATAACTTCGCGGAATTGGCGCCCGGGTTTGGGTCAGATTTGGCTGTGCCGATTGAGGCGCAACCAAAGATGGCTTGAAGCAGGGATGCGAAAATGCAAAGTTATTTTTGCGCAGGCCCTTAGGTGCCATATGTGCCACCGGCACAATCCAACGAACTTTAGATCTTTACATAATTTTGTATGCCATAAACCCAGGGGAAAAACAATCTGAAAATTTCAAAAACAGTAATGTCATGGGCAGGTGTGGATGGTAAAAGCGCCTCATTTTTCGCTGAATTTGTCAGAGATGGGTACGGATATGTCGAAGAGGAAGGCGTGTGCAATATGATGTAAGGCGCGTGTTTTTATAGAGAGATAGCGTTGACACTCATTGGAATACTCCCTACACTCCCACATAAAACTTTGACGCCCGTGTAAAAAGCACTTTTTTACATGTCAAAAACCGACCTGTTTTAGTGAGCGGAGTGAGGGCAAACCAGACGCGATCTCTCATATGTGAAATGCAGGTCAAATCGCCCATATGGAATGCATGAATGAGTCTTTCCCTCACGATTCAGAGTCTTTTTCAAAAGTAGGAGCTGATAAAACATGATAAAAATCGCCTTTTTGGTTTTTGCATTTCATGTCTTTTCCGACACACTATTTTCTTGGGCAGCTCCTTACTATGTTTCCCCGGACGGCGACAACAATAATCCTGGAACCTTGTCACAGCCATGGGCCACCATACAAAAGGCGGCCGACACGGTCACGGCGGGAAGCACGGTTTATGTAAGGGGTGGGGTTTATAACGAACAGGTGACCATAAACGTTTCAGGTTCATTTGTCGGGGGATACATCAGGTTTCAAAACTACCCGGGTGAAAAACCTGTGGTTGACGGAAGCAACCTTACAGTCGCTTCCGGTGCTGCAGGACTCTTTCTTATTGAAAACAGGAATTACATTGTCTTAAAGGGTTTTGAGATCCGTAACTACTCCAGTTCGACAAAAAATATCGTTCCTGCAGGCATTCATATAAGGGGTACGTCCCACCACATTGAATTAAGAAACAACCGCATCCATCACATCGAAACCCATGCGCCCGTCAACAGCGCAGGACAAGATGCCGACGCCCACGGGATATCTGTGTACGGCACCTCAGCCCCTGAATCGATCAATAACCTTATCATTGATGGGAATGAATTGTACAACTTGATTCTTGGGTCGAGCGAGGCCCTAGCACTAAACGGGAACGTGGAAACTTTTCAAATAACCAATAATACTGTCAGAGATGCCAATAATATTGCCATCGATTGCATTGGCTTTGAAGGAACTTCTCCGGATTCAACCTACGATCAGACCCGGAACGGAGAAATAAGCGGAAACAAGGTGTACAACATTTCGTCATATGGAAATCCATCATACGGTGCTGAGTATAGCGCCGGCGGCATTTACGTGGATGGCGGCAGGGACATCATTGTCCAAAGAAATATTGTGACATTATCAGACATCGGGATAGAGATTGCCAGCGAACATTCGGGCAGGGTCACCAGCAATGTTACTGTTCGCAATAACATAATCTATAACAACAAAATCGCAGGCATCGCCATGGGCGGATACGATGACCAGAGAGGCAGCACCCGGGACTGTAAAGTGATCAACAATACCCTGTATCATAATGATACCCGGATGGATGGAAATGGAGAACTGTTGCTTCAGTTTGACATAAGGAACAACATTATCAAGAATAACATCTTTAACGCCAACAGCCAGTCCATTCTGATCTCGAACCCCTATCCCCAGAACACCGGCAGTGTGATAGACCACAACCTTTATTTTTCACCTGAAGGAAGCGAAACCAGCACATGGCAATGGAAGGGCATCACCTACACGGGGTTCGACTCATATAGGGCCGGGACAACCAATGATGAGAACGGTCTTTTTGCAGACCCCCAATTCAAAAAGCCCGATCAATTGGACTTTGATCTTCAGGCAGGGTCTGGCGCCATAAATTCGGGTGAGAATCTGGCCTATGCAGGTGTGTATGATGTTGTCGGAAACGTACGTCCCCAAGGGGGCAAATACGATATGGGCGGTTTTGAGTTCGCCTTAGTACCATCAACTATATATGTTTCCCTTGACGGGATTTGTGACGATAAAAAACTTTGTTATTCCTGGATCCAGGTCGGGGTCGATCGGGCGGGTAATACAGCCACAATAAACTTATCTCGGGAAGTCTACTATGAAAACTTGATTCTGGCTGAGCCCAAGATGCTGGTCTTTCAGGGCGGATGGGATTTGAGCTTTTCGGCCAAACCAGGGTACACCATAATTCAAGGGTCTATGCAAGTGTCTGGTGGTTCGGTGACACTGGAAAATCTGGTCCTTCAATAGCGTCCCCTTTCAAACCAACAAAGCCCCAGTTTCCGCGCCCCCTGTTATTCTTCTCTACATTTGGTGTAGCAGATATCATAATCCAGGACCTTGACATGAGTTAGTTGGTTTTCTTCATGAGTAGACCCCGAATAATAAACTCGAAGGGTTATAAGTCAGGAAAAGTTGATATCAGACTTTTTACGAGATTATCAATCATGAGGCAAAGGATAAAATAGCCTTATATCCTTTAACATTTAGAAACCGTGTGAGTACCGGGCAAATGCGTAAATAAGTGGAATGAGATAGTACGGATGAAGCGCTTCAGCCGCATAATTTCAGATGATGCTGGTAAAGGTGCGGGCAGAGATATGATCCAAAGTATTTTCTTGTCCAGACGGTTATTTCTCCAGTCCTTGGCCGTTGGCCTCACAGAATT
>JAUVRS010000017.1 GCA_030597505.1 Desulfobacteraceae bacterium | reverse complement strand
GCACCAATTCTCGTTTCGGATGACAGGAATATTTCCAAGCTTTAGTGAGTCAATGGCCACGGTTCCTGAAACCCCGATTGCGGGGGCCATGACCGTTGAAAACCAACATGCCTCAATGTCCTTTTTGTTGATCCCAGCGTCCTCAAAGGCCTCATAGGCTGCCTCGATGGCCAGATCTTCCGCTCCCATATCCCACCGTTCGCCAAATTTCGTGCACCCCATTCCGATAATGGCCACCTCATCCTTTATGCTTCCCATTATGCGTCCCCCCCTCTTCTCACTGGTCTACATTTCCAGAAGTAGTTGTGCATTCCGGCACCATCATATATCCTTCTGAATGTGAGACTGACAGGCATCCCCACATCCACTTCAGATGGATCACAATCCGTCATCACCCCGTAAAAGCGGATCTTCTCTTCCCCCAGTTCCACTATTGTTTGAACAACCATGGGATCATCGCTCCGGCCCGCGAGGCTATCCAGGGTAAAGGTGAACACCTCACCTTCCATGTATGATATGGGAAATTCATCAAAGACATCTTTTGAATCACAATGATAGCATACACGTTGAATCGGAAACGTCACGTTGCCGCACTCACGACACTTGCTTCCGTGGCACCTGAGAATGGACCTTTGGTCCCGCCAGGTTGCGGTCGCCGAAGGCATAAGACGAAAAGGTTCCCCCGGGGCGGTTTCGACCAGCCCTTTGTAACTCAAGAACCGGGCATATGAAGAAAGAAGGGTTTTTTCCTCCAGATAATCCTCCACCCTCCGCTGATTTTTCTCTCTTTTAATCTCCTCAGTCACCCTGAACAGCATGGCATCGGCGCCATCGGCATAATTGGCCAAAAGAAGTGTATCTCCCGGGCTCGCATCCTCAAGCGCACCCGCCAGCATCAACAGAGAATGGGCAGACCCGCAATGACCAACCTTCGATAACAAGGGATCCTGCACCTGTGTTTTTATGTCAAACCCCAATTGTCCGACCAGATTCTTGTGTGATCGCATGTCAGGGGCGGGCAGTATGGCCTTTGATATGTCCTTGGGCGCAAGATTATATTTCTTCAAAAGCCCTAAAACCACCTCTTTCATGTGATTCATATACCCCTCACTCAGAATAAATCGCCCTTCCCAAGTCCTGACAAAAGTGTCTCCCGGGTTTCTCCAAACATCCATCATCTCGTTACAGATAGAATAGCCCCCCTCAAAGGTGGCCAAGAGGTTCTCCGAACCCACCATGATGGCGCCGGCGCCGTCGCCAAAGGTCTGTTCCTGATCTGACCTGGGGTATCCGACACGACAATCCGAGGCGACCACGAGCACGTTTTTCATGGAACCGCTCTTGACCGAGTCAAAGGCCGCTTTCAGGGCACCTGTCCCGGCTCTGAGCGAATGCGCAAAATCAGTCGTTGTGATCTCTCTTTTCAGATCCGTTGCAACAGCAATCAATGAGGCGTTCATCTTTTCCTGGTAAGGGGCCGTGGTCGTGGCAAAAAAAAGCCCGTCTACTTGCCCGGCGACTTGACCCCGAAGACAATTTCTTGAAACCTCCACGGCCATGGTAATGGCGTCTTCGTCGTTATTGGCCACACTCCTTTCACCACCCAGGGAGTGTCTGCCCCATATCTCGGAAATGACCTTTCGGTCCAATCTGATGTAAGGTACATAGCCAGCACATGAGTTTATTCCCACTTTGGTAATACGATTTTCTCCTTATTTTGCGGTCTCTCAAAAGAGTCAAAAAGTCCGAGATTTGGAGCAATGTTTCTTAGGGCCTGCGCAAGAATAACTTGACATTTTCGCATCTCTGCTTCAGGCCACAATATCCATCGATACCTCTAAAACTCAATGGTTTTATCTGCCAACAGGCTGTTGACGACATGTTGGCTGCCATTTCTTATATGCCGTTTGATCCGTTGTCTTGTCTTTCTCACATTTCTTTCTTTTAAGGACGTCAATATCATTTCATGTTCTTCTGCCGCCTTTGCCAGTCTGGGATCTCTCATATATTCAGGTCTGTACTTTAGGTAGATCTGTTCAAGCGTCAATTTGCACATATTGTAAATGACCTTGTTCTCCGCACACGCGATAATCTTGAGATGAAAATTGGTATCTCTGATCATAAGCAGACGTCTGTACTGAGGAGTCGACACCTCCTTTGTGTGTTCTTTCATGATTTTTTCAATACCACTGATTTTTTTCTCTGTCAGATTCTCTATTACGGAAGGAACCATAAAGGTCTCCAGGGCTTCCCTGGCAATAAATAGTTCTTTGGCCTCCACCGGGTCAGCCTCACCAACATAATAACCTTTATTACGTTCCGAATAGACAATATTTAGAAGCTGCAACCTGTTGAGTGCCTGGATAATGGGGGTGATACTCATATTGAGTTTTTTGGCTAACTCTTGATAGAGGAGCTTTTGGCCCGGGACTATCTCATGGTGGTACATCATTTCTTTTATTTTTCTGAAAGCCACATCCACCGGAGATGCTAGGACATCATCTTTTTTTTCCAAGTGATCCTCCCTTTTATCATGGCATAAACAGGATTCAGGTTCCTCTAAATACCGGCTTTCTTTTTTCCAAAAATGCCTTTCGTCCTTCATCAAAATCCTGACTACTAAAAGCCACGGCCTGCATTGCGGATTCAAGCTCCAAAAATGACTCAAGGCTTGCAGGCCACCGGTTGAGGGCTGCCTTGATCATTGCATAGGATTGGCTTGGCCCCTTTGCCAGGCGCGCCCCAAAAGCCAGGGCTTCTTCTTGGAGTTCTCCGGCCGGAACCACCCTGTTCACAAGACCTAATCTTTCGGCCTCATCGGCATCTATCATATCTCCCGTAAACATAAGTTCCTTGGCACGTGCAATGCCCACCCGAAGCGGCAAAAAATAAAACTGCCCCCAGTCGGGCACTAGCCCGATTTTTGTAAATGGTATAACAAATTTCGCTTCTTTTGATGCTATGAGAATATCACAGGCAAGGGCAATGCTTATACCGGCTCCGGCAGCGATACCGTTTATGGCACCGATGATCGGTTTTTCCAAATCGACCATGGCCTTGATCAACCGTTGCCCCTTTTTTAAACGCATCCTGCCATCCACGGGTTTCACCCCCTCCATGGTCCTTAAATCGCCCCCGGAACAGAAGGCCTTTCCTGTGCCCGTGATAACAACGACTTTGACCAGATCGTCATCGCGAACCTGTTCAAAAACATCCAGGAGTTCCGATCGGATCTCGAGATTCAGGGCATTTCTCGTCTCGGGTATATTTAATGTAATTCTTGCAATGTGGTCTTCTATCCGAAACAGGATATATCTGAACGCCATGGGAACCCTCCGACAAGTAAAAATGTTATGGTGTCTCGCAACAATTTGTTTTGGTTGGGTGTTTAAATGTTGACAACATGACCAGCACGGAAGTAAATTCCTCGCAGAATTAATTAATAAATTAATTAAATTATCAATTAGATGTCAAGTTAATATTCCTAAATCTTATCCTTGGGGCTTGCGCAGAAATAACTTCGCAGAAATGACCTTTTGGTATGGCGCTCGGAATTTGTCAAACTGATTGGTTCTCAACATTTTGACATACGTTTGGTGGCGACGTATGATGATGTTTTAGGGCAGGATAAGTAATTTTTTCAGGGGGAAGTATTCATGAGTGAGAATTTGATGGAGGCAAAAACCACGTCATTTATTTTGAGACAATTGGAAAGAGTGCCTTACCTTTCTTTTTTTGCCAAAACCAGAGGCTGGCCCTTTTTTATAAGCTGGTGCAACCGGATCGCGGGGATCTTGCTCGTAGTTTGGGTGTGGATCCACATCTATTTCCTTGCTTTTTTATGTACACCCAGCGCTTACGATAACAACATGACGGTGTTCAGGTGGGCGATATTCGCCTTTCTTCAGTGGCTCTTGGCCATCCCCGTCATATTCCATGCCCTCAATGGGGGAAGGCTCATCCTCTATGAGATTTTTGGAAAAAGAAACGATGATACCATGCTCCGGTGGGTGTTTGGATTGTCAATCATCTACATAGGACTCGTCGGTTTGTTTATGTTGCTGGGCAACCAGAGCGTGTCTCCATTTTTCTTCTGGCTGTTTATCCTTGTAACAGCACTCGTTATTGGATATGGAGTGGCCCGGAAAATCTGGAAAAGTGAACATTCTTTCCTCTGGAAGCTTCAAAGAATCAGCGGGGCCTTTCTGCTTATTATGGTCCCAGCCCATCTTTTGTTTATGCACCTCAACCCCTCGGTGGGTATGGAAGCAAGCGTGGTAATCAAAAGGATGCAAAGCTGGTTTATTAAAGCAGTTGATCTGGCACTTATTGTGGCGGCTCTTTACCACGGGGCATATGGTTTGTTTTCAGTGTTTAGCGAACACCTCTCCTCTCGAATATTGAGAGTGGCCCTGGTTTGTTTGATTGCCGTAATCTTCCTGGCTTTTGCTTGGGTTGGCATCAGGCTGACTGTTACCATTTAAGAAAAGATAAGGGACAGTGGGACAAAGGAACGGTTTGACGCTGTTTGATCCTATTCCTCTGTTTCCCCGTCCCTAATTGTGAGAAAAATGAATTAACTTACGGAGAATTTTCTATGTCAGGCATATTTAGTATTTCATCCACCATAAAGTGCGATGTCTTGATTATTGGAGCGGGCGGGGCAGGCCTTCGTTGTGCTGCGGAGATTTTAGAAAAAAGACCGGGGACGGATATCGTGGCCGTCACCAAGGTGGCAAATCCCCAGAAATCGCATACCCAGACTGCCCAGGGGGGGATGGCGGCGGTGGACCCCAAAGATCCGGTCGACAAGCCCGTCTACCACATGTTTGACACCTGGAAGGGCTCGGACTGCAGCGCCGATCAGAATGTCATAAAAAAGATCGTCGAATCGGGTTGGGAGCAGACCGTGTGGATGGAAAACCATGGCATGCATCTGAGCAGGGATGAAAACGGAAGGGTCAGCAAAAGGACCTTTGGCGGTCACACGTTGGGCTTTGGCGAAACATCTGCCTTCCGATGCGTATTTGAAGCAGACCGTACCGGAAAAGGCATTATGGATAATGTGTGGGGGGAGGCTTTGAAGGGAGGCACCTCTTTTATAAATCAGGCCATTGCAACAGAACTCCTTTTCACGGGTGACAGGTGCACAGGGGCAGTCATCTTCAGGGAAAAAGAAGGAGAGTTTGTTGTTGTATTGGCAAAGGCAACAGTCCTGGCCACGGGTGGTGACGGTCAGATTTTTAAGGTGACCACAAATTGCCGTCAAAATACCGGTGACGGTCTTGCAATTATCCTCCAGTCGGGGCTCCCCGTCATGGACCCGGAAGCCGTCCAGTTTCACCCCACGGGGATTGTTGGTCCCGGTATTCTTGCGAGCGAAACCTTGCGGTCGGTGGGTGGGATTCTTCGCAACAAGGGTCTGGAACCGTTTATGGAGCGGTATGCCCCAAAGATGAAGGAACTTGCTCCCCGCGATCTTGTGGCGCGGGCAATCGAAACTGAAGTTCGTGAAGGGCGGGGCATCCTCAATCCTGATCACAATATAGAACATGTGTGGATCGACCTGAGACATCTCTCGGATTATATTCACGAAGTTCAGATCCCGGAGGTTTCAAGCTTTTTTAAGAAGTTTATCAATCTCGATCCCAAAAAAGATCTCTGTCCGGTTCGACCCAGCAACCATTATCAAATGGGGGGCATTCCCACAAATGAATTTGGGGAAATTCAGAAAAACTCGGAAAGTCTGATTTCCGGTCTCTTTGCAGTGGGCGAATGCGCCTCTGCCAGTTTTCATGGGTTTAATCGTCTAGGCACCAATTCCCTTTTGGAATTGGTCACAATGGGAAAGGTTACGGGGGAAAAGGTCGTGAATTGTCTGGATGCGGAACAGCCTGGACGTCCGAAAAACGCAGGAGAGAAGACCTTTTCCCTGTTCTCAGGATTTATGAAACAGAGAGGGCGGGACAATCTGGGACAAATTCGGGAGGAGATGCGGATACTCATGACGGAAAAAGTTGGTGTCTTCCGAACAGAAGAAGGTATCAGTCAGGCACTTGAAACGTTGAAGGAACTTAAAGAGAGGGCTGATAAGGCTGCCCTTTCCAGTAATAGTCTCATCATGAATCAAGATCTCATCCAACGGTGGGAGTTGAATAACCTTCTGGTTGTTTCCATGGTCACTGCACAGGGGGCCTTAAATAGAAGGGAGTCCAGGGGCGGGCATTTTCGTGAAGATTTTCCCGAACGGAAAGACCAGTTTAACCATCACACCCTGGCATATATGACGGAGTTTGGAGATGTGAAACTGGGAGAGCGACCCATAGATATGAGCATTTACGAAGAAAAGGGTGAACACTACGAGAAGTTCGGAATGATTGAAAGAAAATATTAGGGTCTGTGAGGACGGAATGGATGGAGGGATGGTAATGGAGACAAACTACAAACTAACCTTGAAAATCGAGCGTTATGATCCGGATACCAAGGAGTCTTGGGTGCAGGATTATCAATTGGAGGCCGGCAGAATCTTGCGATTCACAGATCTTTTTCGAAAGATCAATAATGAGTTGGACCCCACCCTGGCATGGAACTCTTCTTGCGAGCATGCCCAGTGCGGGACTTGTGCCGTCATGGTTAACGGCAGACCGTTGCTTGCCTGCGAACTTCTTGTTGAAAATGCCGTGGTCCAATTCGGGACCACCGTCTTTGAGATTGCCCCGATCACCGTAGCCCCCGTGGTAAGGGATCTTATCGTGGATCTGGAACAAGCTTACGAAAGAGTAAACCAGGCCAAACCCTACATTATCAAACCAGTTGAGAATTTTAACAAAGGGAACGAGTATCAGATTTCTCCCAGAGATCTGGAGCGTTATGTGGATGCCACCCGATGTATCAATTGCTTCTGTTGTGCCACAGCATGTCTTAGTAGTCAAAAGACCTTTTTGGGGCCAAATGCGGTCTTGGCGAGCATTGTCAGGCTTATGGACCCGCGGGAAGAAGCCAAGAAAGAACGGCTGAAGATACTTTATAGCGAAAAAGGGATTTATCGATGCCACACATCCAAGGCCTGTTCCTTTGTCTGCCCAAAAGAGATCGACGTGGCCCATTTTATCGCCTTGGCCAAGGAGGGGAGATTTGAATCAGAGGAGGGTGATTAGGGCTTGCGAAAGTAAGAAATAAATCCCATTTGAGAGAGCGCCTTCAAGAAACACCCGAACCCCACTCCGGAAATCCTATTATTTCTCTAGAACTTATTGAGAACTTGCAGCAAAACTACAGAAATAGTAGTACTATTTAGAGGGTTTTGCGATTGTGGCGCGGCCTAAGATGATCTGAAGACTGGATGCGAAAATGGGAAGTTATCTTTTCGCAAGCCCTAAAACAATTTATGGAAAGGGGGGAAACAATGAACATCAACAAGGTGTTTGTGGTGGGTGCGGGAACAATGGGGAACGGAATCACCCAGGTCTGCGCCCAGAGAGGACTATCTGTAATCATGTCCGATGTATCCCGGGACTTGATGGACAAGGCCCTCAAGAAGATCGAATGGTCGGTTTCCAAGTTTATTGAAAAGGGTAAAGTCTCGGAGGATTTCGACACGATTATGGGCCGCATCCAGACATCCACAGATTACAACGCTGCGGCTGATGCAGATCTGGTTATTGAGGCGGTCTTTGAAAAATTGGAAATAAAACACGAGGTATTTGCCAAAATCGATGCTGTGGTGGGTGACAAGACCATCATGGCCTCCAACACCTCAGCCATACCCATAACGGATATCGCCTCGGCAGTAAGCCGGCCTCAGAATTTTGTGGGGCTTCATTTTTTTAACCCCGTGCCCATGATGGCGGCGGTGGAGGTCATCAGAGGCATTTCCACAAGCGATAAAGCGTTTCAGTACGGTGCTGATTTTGTAAAATTTATCGGTAAAGAACCCATCATGGTAAACAAGGATATTGCCGGGTTTATCCTGAACCGCATCAATATGGTTTCCAATATGGAGGCCATGCGTCTTGTGGAGCAGGGAGTCGCGACCCCTGAGGACATCGATAAGGGGATGCGGCTGGCCTTTGGACGAAAAATGGGACCCTTTGAGACAGGAGACCTTGTTGGCCTGGAGGTATCCCTCATGGCCTACACCAATGTCTATGAAGAGGAAAAGGATCCCCGGTTTTACCCCCCCTCAATAATGAGGCGTAAGGTTCTTGCGGGTCATTTGGGTCGAAAAACCGGTAAGGGGTGGTATGATTACAATCCGGACGGTAGCCGGAAAAAATAGATTTTAAAAGGAGAACGAAATTATGGATACCACAAACAGTGTTGCGATTATAACCGGTGGCGCATCCGGTCTGGGAGAGGCCACGGCCCGGGCCCTGGTAGAAAAGGGGAGCCGGGTGGCCCTGATTGACATGGACCAGAGAAGGGGCGAAAAGTTAGTTACCGAGTTGGGCAATGCGGCGATTTTTTGCCCTGGCGATGTCTCCAGCGAAAAGGAAGTTGAGGGAATTGTCGAAACGGTGAAAAAAACTTTTGGGACCTTTCAGGTTGTTCTAAACTGTGCCGGAGTCGGCGGAGATATTAAGGTAGTGGGCAAGGAGGGTGTCATGCCCCTGGAGGCATTTAACCGCACCATCCAGATCAACCTGGTCGGCACCTTTAATGTCGTCCGTGCCACGGCATCAACGTTGATGGAAAACAATCCCAACGACAAGGGAGAAAGAGGCGTATATATTAACACCGCGTCCATTGCAGCCTATGACGGTCAGGTGGGACAAGCGGCCTACTCGTCATCCAAGGGGGCTGTCGTCTCCCTGACCCTGACCCTTGCCAGGGAATTTGCAAACAATGGCATCCGTATAATGACTATTCTTCCCGGGATCATGGACACCCCCTTGTTGGGAAAGCTCCCGGAAAACATCAGGGAACGGCTGGCCAAACAGGTTCCCTTTCCTCCCCGTCTGGGGGATCCATCGGAGTTTGCCTCCCTTGCCTGTCATATCATTGAAAATACTTATTTGAATGGTGAACACATCAGACTGGATGGTGGGTTGCGCATGGGGTTCGGCAGAAGATAGGAGGCGCAGCAGATGGATTTTGGATTGGGCGAAGAAGTGACGGCAATACAGGATATGGCACGGAAGTTCACTCAACAAGAGATCCTGTCGGGGCCTGAAGAAGATGGGTTCAAACGGGATCTGGTTACAAAAATGGGAGAATTGGGTCTCTTCGGATGTGCATTTCCTCCCAGGTACGGTGGTTCTGATTCGGGTTTTTTGGCACATTCGGTTGTGACCGAAGAAATTTCCAGAGCCGATTCAGGGCTCCGCCCTTTATTCAATCTCCAGGCCTTGACCGTTCCTTACACCATTATGGAGTGGGGCATTCCCGATGTGAAGGATAAATATGTGGAAGATCTGGTTTCCGCCAAAAGAATCGGATGCACCTGTTTTTCCGAACCCAATGCCGGATCTGATATTGCATCTATTGAGACCCGCATAGAGGATAGGGGAGATCATTTCCTTATCAATGGCGCCAAGACCTGGATCTCCAACGGAACTATTGCGGACCTGGCAATCGTATACGGCACACACGACAGAAACCTCAAACACAGGGGTCTATGCGCTGTTGTGGTGGAGACCGATCAGCCCGGATGGTCGACTCGTGACACGCCAAAGCTGGGTGACAAGGCCTCCCCCATTGCCGAAATTTATATGGAAAATGTAAAGGCCCCAAAAGAAAACCTCCTTGGGGAATGGGGAAAAGGCTTTACAATTGCCATGACCGCCCTTGACAGGGGCCGCATCAGCGTGGCAAGCGGCGCCGTAGGGTTGGCACAGGCCTGTCTGGATGCCTCGGTCAAGTATGCAAATGAAAGGGTTCAATTTGGAAAACTTATCGGCGAATACCAGCTGGTAAAGGGCGTCATTGCCGAGATGGTGTCTCAGGTTGAAGCCGCACGACTCCTTGTCCGCCGGGGGGCCTGGCTAAACGACAAAGACCGTCCTTTCACCCGGGAAATTGCAATCGCCAAATACTTTGCAGGTGAGGCCGTAGTAAAGGCCGCGGGCATGGCCATGGAGGTCCACGGCGGAATGGGCTATTCCCTTGAGATGCCCGTCGAAAAATACTACCGTGACTCAAAGCTCTACCAGGTGGGTGAAGGAACGTCCAATATCATGCGGCTTTTGATAGCCGATGACGCGCTGGGTATAAAAAAGGCAAATCGTCCAAGAATTCATGTCCCGAGTGACTTTCGGGATCTGAACTAGGACAGCCTCCAAGATCTATCGTATCGTAACTACTCAGGTGGATAGGCTGAAGGTCCCGCGGAACGCGGGATTAGGAAAAAGCGAATTTTGAAGCCATCTTTGGTGCAAGAACCAGATATTTCCGCCAAAGTACGGCAATCGTGCTTTTCTGCCCCCTTCAGCCTTCAGTCTAAACAGCTTCAGCCTGACTACGTGAGTAGTTACATCGTATCGACGATTGATGATTGTCGGGAGCAGAACTATGGGACATTTCAAGATAAACGAAAAAGATATTTTCTTTATCCTGAAGGAACAGTTGAACTACGGTAGCCTTTGCAAACTCGAACGTTACCGAGAACTCGACGAGGAAACCCTGGATATGCTGGTTACCGAGTCCATCAAGTTTGCAAAGGGCGTGATAGAGCCTCTTCACGAAATTGGGGAAAAACAGGGCGTGGTCTTTGAAAACGGTCAGGTTCGTTGCGCTCCCGAGTTCAGAGAAGCCTTCAGGATGTACGGGGAAAACGGCTGGATTGCGGCATCCAGGGACACCAAATATGGGGGACAAGGGTTTCCACAGATGATGAGGATTGTCATCAATGATCAAATGTACAGCGCGGCCCAGTCGTTCAACATGATCCCGAGTCTTACCCACGGGGCCGGCCATTTGATTGAAAGCTTTGGCACCGAGAGTCTCAAAGAGCGCTTTGTGCCAAAAATGTACGCGGGACAGTGGGCCGGGACCATGTGTCTCACCGAATCCAATGCCGGTTCAAACCTGGCGGCCACACGCACTACCGCGGCCCGGGATGGGGATCAGTTCAAGATAAAGGGAAGCAAGATCTTTATCTCCGCAGGGGACCATGATGTTGCTGAAAATATTATCCATCTGGTTCTGGCCCGCATTGAAGGGGCCCCGGAAGGCATCAGAGGGATTTCCCTCTTTGTTGTCCCAAAGATAAAGATAGCCCCTGACGGTTCCCTTGGAAAACCCAACGATGTTACCTGCACAGCGGTCGAGGAAAAACTGGGGTTACACGGTTCCCCGACATGTGCCCTAAATTTCGGGGAAAAAGACGATTGTGTCGGATATTTGTGCGGAGAAGAGAACAGAGGTCTGGCCCATATGTTTCAGATGATGAACCAGGCCCGGATCAACACGGGTGTCAGCGGAGCCGCTATAGCCAGTCTGGCGTACCAGAATGCCCTGGCGTATACAAAAGAACGCATCCAGGGCTCTGATCTGGCGGGCAGAAAACCCGGGTATATCCCTATCATCGATCACCCTGATGTACGCCGGATGCTTTTGTGGATGAAGGCCACTGTAGATGGAATGAGATCCATGATTTACACCGGTGCCTACTGGTCGGACCTGGCACTTGAAACACCAGATGGGGACAAAACAAATCATTACAAGAACCTGCTTGACTTTATAACACCGATACTCAAGGCATACTGTTCGGATATGGGGTTCAGGGTCTGTGAAACAGCCATCCAGTGTTTGGGAGGATACGGCTACTGTAAAGAGTATCATATTGAACAGTTCTTGAGGGACGTCAAGATCACATCCCTTTATGAGGGCACAAACGGGATACAGTCTGTAGATCTTATGGGCAGAAAGATGCGGATAAACGACGGGGCCCCTTTTGAGGCGTATATGTCGGAACTTGAAAAGTTCTGCCAGGAGAATAACGGTCATCGTCTCCTTGGAGATGAGGTTGAGGGTCTTTCGGATGCGGCAAAAAAACTTAAAACCGTTTCCCTGGAGCTGTCAAAACTGAGCCAGTCAGATCCTTTGCAGTGGGGGTCTCATACATATCCTGCCCTCCTTTGTTTTGGAGATGTGACCATCTCGTGGCGATTGCTGGACATGGCCGTCGTGGCTCAGCGTGCAATGGACAACACCCGTGAAACCGATTTTTATCAAGGCAAGGTTCTGCAGGCCAAATACTTTTGTGGAGTCACCCTCCCGTTGACCTTGGCTCGTCTGGACACCTGCCTCCGAAAGGGGCGAGAGATAGTCGAGATTCCTGACGAGGCCTTTTAGAATCACCTTGGGGCGACCATCTTGCTGGCCAAATAATAGATATGACCAGAAAATACACCCACCAGTTGAACAAAGAGGTTACGAGTATCTCCGGGTGGTATAAACTTCACAAAGAAGGGGTATTGGACCACGGGGGAAGGCGATTTCTTTACGCAGTAGGGGATGCCGTAATAGATTCCTCGTGTTGCGGAACCGGCGGGTGTCGCTATGCGGTCGTCCCCGGTTCACTTGTAAGCTGGAAATCAGGGACCAATGACAATGGTCTTCCCACATCAATAGTGAAACCTGTCACAGACGAAACCATAAAGCGGGCACTTTCCACACTCCTCTCCAACAAGGAAGAAGTGACCCAGGTCCAATTCTGGTAGGCTTCTATTTAGTTTTCATTTCTTATCCGGATCTATCAGCGTCAACGCCCTTTCCACCACACGATCGGCAGTAATACCAAATTTTTCATAAAGGATCTTTGCTGGCGCAGAGGCCCCAAAATGGTTTAGCCCTACGACCTCACCTTCATTCCCAACATAACGGTGCCACCCCTGCGGGACTCCCGCCTCAACGGCGACCCGGGCCTTTATTTCAGGGGGCAGGACTTCAAGACGGTACGCCTCAGGCTGTTTTTCAAACAACTCCCATGAGGGCATGCTTACGACCCGCACCCCCAGCCCTTTCTCCTCAAGCTGTTTTGCGGCATCAATTGCGAGGTGAACCTCCGAACCCGTACCGATCAAGATCACATCCGCTCTCCCGTCTTGGGCATCCATCAGAGTGTAGCCGCCCTTTGAAAGGTTTGTTGCGGGGGCAAACGTGTTACGGTCAAGGACAGGGAGACCTTGCCGGGTCAGGGCCAACGCCACTGGACCGTCCGTTGATCCCACGGCAATCTTCCAGGCCTCAACGGTTTCATTTGCATCACAGGGCCGTATCACCGTCAAATTGGGGATCGCTCTCAACGCAGCCAGATGTTCAATGGGCTGGTGCGTGGGGCCGTCTTCCCCGAGCCCTATGCTGTCGTGGGTAAAAACAAAGATGACCCGCAAACCCATCAGGGCCGCCAGGCGGATGGCAGGGCGCATATAATCCGAAAAGATCAGAAAAGTGCCCCCATATGGGATGACCCCCCCGTGAAGGGCCATTCCATTTAAAATAGACCCCATGCCGTGTTCCCTTACACCAAAATGGAGATTTCTCCCATCATATGAGCCGGGCTGAAAATCCGTTGAATCGCTGATCAATGTCTTGTTAGAGGGTGCAAGGTCTGCGGAACCACCTATCAAGTTCGGAACATGAGTCGCGATGGCATTCAGGACCACACCTGACGTGACCCTTGTGGCCGTGCCTTTTGGGTCTGCCGGAAAAAAAGGGATATCCTTGTCCCAACCTTCGGGTAATTTTCCGTCAGACCAGTCCTTGAATTCCCGGCCCAATTCAGGGTAGGTTTTCTGATATGAATCGAGACGGGCTTTCCACTGCTCTTCAAACTCTTTTCCTTTTTGAAGTGCCTGCCTGAAATGACGCAGGACCTCATCATCAATAAAGAAAGGGGGATCAAGGGGCCATCCCAGGTTTTCTTTGGTCAACTTTAACTCTTCAGCGCCCAAAGGTTCACCATGTGCCACGGCATTATCCTGTTTGTTTGGGCTCCCATAACCGATATGCGTCCGGACAGCGATCAAAGACGGCCGTTCTGTCTCCTGCTGAGCTCTGAGGATAGCACTTTCCAAATCATCCGGATTGTTCCCATCTTCTACCTTTTGGACATGCCACCTATAGGCCTCAAAGCGCGCGGTTCTGTCCTCGGTGAAGGCAATGTCTGTGCTTCCCTCAATAGAGATGTGGTTGTCGTCATAAAAATATATGAGTTTTCCCAGTCCGAGATGACCGGCAAGGGATGCGGCCTCGTGTGATAAGCCCTCCATCAGGTCACCGTCGCCGGCAATGCCATAGGTGTAGTGGGCCACAATTTCGTGTCCGGGGCGGTTAAAACGGGTGGCCTGAAATCGCTCGGTAATGGCCATTCCCACCCCGTTTGCAAATCCCTGGCCAAGTGGCCCGGTTGTGGTCTCCACCCCCGGGGTAAGCGAATATTCCGGATGGCCGGGCGTTTTGCTTTCCCACTGCCGAAAATTCTTCAGCTCTTCCAGGGGCAGATCATACCCTGTCAGATGGAGCAGGCTATAAAGGAGCATGGACCCGTGCCCTGTTGAGAGCACAAATCGATCCCTGTCAGCCCATTTGGGGTTTGTCGGGTTATGGTGCAGAAAACGGGTCCACAAGACATAGGCTATGGCAGCGGCGCCCATGGGCATCCCGGGATGTCCGGAATTGGCCTTCTCCACGCCATCCGCCGAAAGCATCCTGATCGTATTTATACAGGTTTCGTCGAATTCTTTAGTCATTTTTACACCTCAATTTCCTTTGAAAGATTATTATCTCCGAACGCCGGCTTAACGTCCCTTTATTCGAGACCCGAACTCGCCGGGGCATTTATTGTTCTACTCCCGCCCTCTGTCTTTTGATCTTTCTGATTACCATGGGCAGGGACGCAGAAAAAACAAAAAGCGCCAGTGCAAAAAAGACCTTTGGCGATATAAGATCTCCCCACCGGCCTGAAACCCAGACCTCCTTAATAATTCCTCCCAAGAATGTCACAGCAAAGATACTTACAATGACTCCGAGGGCCGTCCCGAAAAAAAAATCCCGGAAATGGACCTTGGTCAGACCAATCCCAAAATTTAGTGGTGTAAAAGGCGTATTCAAAAGACGAAGATAAAGCACCGTGACAAACCCGTTCTGTTCAATGGCATCGTCGTACCTTTCTAATCTTTTCCCAATCAGGGATGCCACAAAATCCCTCCCGAGAAACCGCCCGATAAAAAAGGCGCCCACGGCCCCGGTTACAGCCCCTATCCACCCATACAAAAATCCGCTGTATGCGCCAAAAATCCCTGCTCCCAAGACAAGGGGGATGCTGGCCGGTACAAAAAGACATATGCTCAGGGCCTCAATGAGGATAAAAGCGATCGGGGACCAGACACCAAAGACCTGTATGAATTGATCCAGAACTTGCGGGGTAAAAAATTCCTTGACGGGCGTAAAATGATACAAACAGACGGATCCGGTGATAAACACCACAAGGAGGACTGCCCTCATAAGAGCCTGTCTGGAAAATCTCGATCTTTGCTGAGTCTGCCTTGTTTCTTTTATCATACGTCAAAGCCCTGTCTAGATCACATTCCATATCAGTTTTCCTCTGACTAATCAACGTACAAATCCTGTATATGATTTTATGTTGACCTGTGGTTCTTTCTTTTATAGAAAATGGTTTCTGTTTCCAGGTTTCTCAAATTTGATACGCTCTAAGGAAATCGCTTTCATCAAGGGGGTAGAGAAATGAACCGTTGTTCGAAAACAGTCGTTTTTCTGAATATCATCATTGTTTTATGCAGCCCTTTATACGCCTTGGCCCAAGAGCCTTCTAAAAACAAGTCTCCGTCCCCGGAAGATGTTTTCACCAGAGGCCGTGTATCCCTTCAACTGGTCTCGGGGGTCATCAATTCCATGACCAAGCTCCCTAAGGGAAGTCCGGTGTTGGGTTATGCTCAGACAAACGTGCGCGTCGGGTGGATGACGCAAAACCCGAGCCAGGAAAAATCTTTCTGGAGGGGGAATTGGGAGGTCATTGGCGAGGTTTCCAACTCATTTATCTACAAAGGCCCCGGTACCTATATTGGCGGTGTTACGGCCCTGTTGCGCTATAATTTTGTGCAGCCCGGGTGGCGTTTTATCCCCTTTGTTCAGGTGGGCGCCGGGATCGTTTATAACGATATATATAAGGATGAAACCCAGACGGCTGTAGGTCAGGCCATAGAGTTTACACCCCAATGCAGTTTGGGCCTCCGCTATCTGATCAACAAGAACTGGTCTGTTGATGGAGAGGCCATATTTCACCACATCTCAAATGCAGGCATGGCCGACAGAAATCGAAGCCTTAATTCCCTCGGTGGCTTTGTGGGGGTCACCTATTTTTTTGATACCCTTTGGAAATCGAGCGAGGACAGCCCTTAACTGTAGCAGCTACGATATGATCTGACGCTACCCTTTCTGAGGGGGAGTGTTAAATCTCCTTTTTGTCCGGGTCAGAGTTCTTATAAACCGGCAGGTTCTCTTCCGGCACATCCTTCAGCTTTGGGCTTTTGGCGTCTTTCTCCGAAAGGGTCGGGTTTTCGATGGGCCAGACAACGTCTATGGTTGGGTCTGACCAGAGGATGCCATATTCGTCCCCGGGTGTATAAAGATCGGTACATTTATATATGACATGTGCGGTGTCGCTCAAGACACACAAACCATGAGCAAAACCAGTCGGAACAAAGAGCTGTCGCTTGTTCTCTTCCGAGAGGAGCGTTCCTGTCCATCGCCCAAACGTGGGCGAACCACGCCTGATGTCCACAGCTATATCAAAGATCTTCCCGGTTACCACGTAAATCAGTTTGGCCTGTGGGTGTTTTAGCTGGTAGTGAAGCCCTCGGAGGGTGAACCGTTGTGAATAAGAGTGGTTATCCTGAACAAAACGCTGATCCATCCCT
>JAUVRS010000271.1 GCA_030597505.1 Desulfobacteraceae bacterium | reverse complement strand
GTATGTCAGGAAGCCCACTGCCCCAATCTGTGGGAGTGTTTTTCAAATAAGACAGCCACCTTCCTTATCATGGGCCCTGCCTGTACCCGCAACTGCCGTTTTTGCGCAGTTGAGCATGGACCCACTGGTCTGCCTGATCCCGAAGAACCGATCAGGGTGGCCAATGCAATAAAAGATATGGGATTGGGTTACGCGGTTATCACCTCGGTCACCCGGGATGATATCCCGGACGGAGGTGCGAGCCATTTTTCAAATACGATAAAAGAAATCAACAAAAGGACACCCCACACCCTTGTCGAGGTGTTGATACCCGATCTTGGGGGCAACCGCGATGGGCTGAGGACGATTCTTGAAGCACAGCCCCATGTCCTGAATCACAACATTGAAACAGTCCCCCGGCTTTATCCAATAGTTCGGCCAGAGGCCATCTATAAACGTTCGCTTGAGCTGCTAAAACAGGCAAAAAAATATGCTCCGGACATTCTTACCAAGTCGGGACTGATGCTGGGTCTGGGCGAATCTGACGAAGAACTGCGGGAAACCCTCAAGGATCTCCTTGAGACGGGGTGTCATATCCTTACCCTGGGGCAATATCTCCGACCCTCAAAAAACCACTTGCGTGTTGAACGGTTTGTTCCTCCGGAAGAATTTGATAGCTGGAGGGAGACTGCACTTTATATGGGCTTTTCCGAGGTTGCCAGCGGACCCTTTGTACGCAGTTCCTATCATGCAAAGGAACTCTACCGAAAAACTAAATAAATCCTTTTCTCACAGAGCCCTCCTGTGATAAAGAAAACCTACCATGTACAAAGCACAACTCCCCTGGCAACCCATAGCGCTCCTTCTGTTTCTCGCCCTGATATGGGGGGCCAATATGGCCCTCATAAAGATCGGAGCGCACGATCTTGCGCCCCTTTTTATGGCGGGCATCCGCTCTTTTGTAGCCAGCATATGTCTTTTTATCTGGATGAGGGTAAAAAAAGTCACCATCTTTCCATCCAAAACCGCCCTGCTACACGGAATGGTCGTGGGGATACTCTTTGGCTCGGAGTTTGCGCTAATATATGTGGGACTTGAATACACCCTGGCAGCCCGATCATATATATTGGTCTACTCTGCCCCTTTTTTTGTGGCCCTGGGAGCCCATTTTTTTCTTAAAGGGGACCGGTTAAATCCTTGGAAGGCGGCGGGGCTTATAATGGCCTTTGCCGGAGTAGTGGTATTATTTATAAAGGACCTGGGGCCATTTTCCCTCGGAACCCTAAAAGGCGATCTCATTACCCTCACCGCGGGCGCCATGTGGGGAGGCACCACGTTATACATAAAGCGGTTCCTTGCCCACGACACAATCCCGTTGCAAACCCTCTTTTATCAGGTCTTATTCTCCACCCCCATGTTGTTTTTTTTGAGCATGATAATCGAAGATCGGGTTGTGTTCGGCTTTTCATTCTTTACGGGTTTTTCGGTTTTTTACCAGTCAATCGTCGTTGCCTTTCTGAGCTATCTCCTCTGGTTTGAACTGATCCATCGTTATCCTGTAAGCCTCCTGCACGCCTTTTCTTTCTTTACTCCGGTATTTGGCGTATTCCTGAGCG
The DNA here is from genome assembly GCA_030597505.1 of Desulfobacteraceae bacterium. Lineage (GTDB taxonomy): Bacteria > Desulfobacterota > DSM-4660 > Desulfatiglandales > Desulfatiglandaceae > JABMQV01. The sequence goes on along the minus strand of JAUVRS010000271.1, from coordinate 2,458 downwards.
GAGCGCTGATCCTGGGGGAGCCCATCGGTCCGAATCTTCTTGTTGCCCTGCCCCTTGTCTGTGTGGGGATGATCGTTGTCAATCGCAGCCCTTTTGGAAAACCCGCTGCACAAACTGTCTGACAGAGACTGTGTGTGGAGAAAAGCCGGCCATATAAAGGATATGTGACCAGGGCTCAGGAAACAAAATGCATGGCCGCGAAACTGACCGCCGACTGGGTCGTGGCTTCATGCCACAGTTGGTAATCAAGCACCTCCCCCTTGCATGGAGGCAAAACCTCAAGCATACACGCAAGAGCAGAGAAACCGCAGACATTGAATCGGTCTTTCACATCTCTTGATTCTTGCCAGAACCTGTCCGCATCCAATTGACACAAATGCGCCATCAGGTTCCGGTCATGTGTCTTTGCCAGGCCCTCCAGGGAGTGGGCAGGCGTCTCATGACCAAATTTTGGACCAATGTGGGAGAAATCCACCCCCGCCACAAGGAGGGTCTCTTTTTCCGGATCTGTGAGTATCTGTCTCAGTTTATCGATAAAGGGAGCAGTCCTTTCCAGATAGGTTTCCCTGCTGAAATCGGGAACACATGACTCGATCGCGCCGCAAAGAATAGGAATGATGGTAAGGTTTTTCCCATTGAGAAGATGGCGCAAAAAAACGGCCTGAAATTCAATGGAATGTTCAGAACGGTGGGGGAAATCATCTTCTGAAACAACACCCATTCCTGTTTTTCGCAGTTCATTGGTGAGCGTCTTTTCGTTTTCTATTACCCCAAGGGGTGTTTCAAAATTCTTATCTGTCAAACTAAAAAGACCATCGACAAGACCATGTCCCACCCCGAGTATCACGACCCGTGAAGGCGTCGTATATGTTAGGGTCTGATAAGCCCGTGAATAAACCCTCTGGCCCACGGAAAAATCGATGTGAGGCGCCACCAATCCCCTGATTTTCCCTGCTGGTTTGGGAACCAACGGTTGGCTGGCCAAGATCTCATTCAGCCTTTCCTTGAGTTCTGAGACATCATCCGGATAGCTCTGACCGCAGTGGGTACAGGGTCTGTTCACTTTTGAGGCAAACTCGGAAACTATTTGAGCCCTTGCCGTCCTGTACCTCTCTGAATCGAGAAGATATGAGGCGTCAAGATCGTCCAAAAGGGCATTTATTTCTTCCGTCTCCACCAGAACGCCTCCTCTCTGCCTCATAAACATCATCTGAAGATCTCTCATGGTTCGGGTCCCGTCCAACAAAAACACGATTTGATAAAGTCCGGGAGGCAGTGCCTTCCCTTCCTCAACCAGCCCAAGCTGATCCCGAACCAGCACCAGTTGCTGGCCTTCATGCTGAAATGGTATAAATTCCAAATCCCTTCTCATAAGTGGCAGTGATTCATTCACGGTTTATTCTCCTGTTTGACGAAGAGCCTCTTTTTCAAATGAGACCTTTAATATTCTTCTTGTTTTTGGTGTCACCTTGAACCGGTCGTCAATTCTCAGACCACACACCCAGACCAAAGCTTTCCCGCAGGTCAATATCGGGATGCGTTTCCTTGTCTCAAATGGAATTTTGAGGTCAACAAAAAAGTCCTTGACCTTTTTGTGACCTTTCATGCCGAGGGGGACAAATCTGTCTCCCGGTCTGAAATTTCGGATCTTTAACGGTTGGGTCAGACAGTCCGCATCAAGGTATGCTACCCGGGAAGAAGCGCCCAAATCAGGAGAATTTCCCTTCTCCAACACCTCAAGCGTAATCGTGCACGCCGCCGATTTCAAATGGAATTCCCCCATCCCCCCGAGGGGGTAACAAAAGTCTCCCAAGGCCTTTACATTTTTTCGGAAAAAGATCAGATTCTTATATATCTTGTTGACGGTTACCCCATTCGGGAGATCGATCCGAGCCTGAGGTCTTTTCCCTGCTGCCACACGATTGATGGCCTCAACATGGCGAAACCCAACAGCCCGAAGATTCCCTCCAACCCGTCTAAGGGCCTGTCGGATAACACGGGCTTTTTCGGGTTCGGCGAGTGCTGCAAAAGGGGACAAAGGGATTGAGACCTTTTCATCGACCTCATTTTCGGCAAATTCTCTGATCCACGCCTCGGCCCTCTCTTCGAACCAGGCTTCATCTCTCCTCATGATCTCTGCTGTTTTCCCCAGGATCTCCACAATCCTGGGTTGATATTTCTTGAGTTGTTGGAGGAGGTCCAGACGAATACTGTTTCTCATAAAACGGGTGTCAAGGTTTGAAGGGTCTGAGACATACGGCAATTTCCGCTTCTTGAGGTAGCCCTCGATCTCTTCGCGGGTAAGCTCAATCAACGGTCTGATCACCGTTTTATCCCGAAAGGGCGCTATCCCGGCCAGCCCTGACGGGCCGCTTCCCCGCAAAAGTCTCATGAGAACCGTCTCGGCCTGGTCATTCAGATGATGGCCAAGGGCAATTTTTTGTGCCTGAGCCTTTGT
>JAUVRS010000135.1 GCA_030597505.1 Desulfobacteraceae bacterium | reverse complement strand
TTTGGCCGTGACTGTGGAACTTCCGGGAATTGATGTCCCACCCGTGTGCATCATTACGGTCATGCCATGCTTTTTGGCAAGTCTCACAAGCGGCCCCGCGTCCTCAGGGGTTTTAACGGATCCCAGACCCACTTCCCCCACGATACGAACCCCTTCCTTCGCCATCTCCTGAAGGTCCGCCTCCACCAGACCCTTCTCAAGGATAAGGGCTCCACCCTCGACCTTGAGGCCTCCGGGCCTGAAATTACCAAAAGACTTGGCCGCCAGGATCGCGAGGGCCTTAACACCGGCTGGGTCCTTTGGTCTTCCCGGAAGATGGACCTCCCCCGCGGAAATGACCGTGGTGACACCGCCATGGAGTTCACTTTCAAGAAAACCCATCTGTTTCTGTCTCGGCGTAAAATCACCCAGAACGGGATGGCAATGAGAATCAATCAGACCGGGCGTTACAGTTGTCCCGGAGCAATCGATAACCACCCGGGCCTCTTTTTCTTCCCCCTTCTCAAAAAGCCCCACTCGTTTTATGACGCCGTCTTCAACCCAGATGGTATCGGCCTCGAGAATCGGTTTCTCTATCTTTCCACTCACCAGAGTTCCAATGTTTTTGAGTAGCACCGTTGACATTATCCACCTCCATTTTAGCGTCATGACCTCAGGTGTATCGTTTAGCACATTGCCCGAACACCCATTTCTGACGTCAATCTTTACTTTTCAAACTTCTGATGCCTATCTCTCGAACCCTTTCCGGATTCGCAGGCAGATCATAGATGCGCTCTCCAAGGGCATCTGTAATGGCATTCAAAATTGCCGGAACCGTGGGTAACAATGCAGGCTCCCCAACCCCCTTTGCACCAAATGGCCCCGTGGGTTCAGGATCCTCAATTATGATGGTTGTGACTCTTGGCATGTCCAGACAGGTTGGTATGTGGTATTCTCCCATCGTATGGGTCGCACCGGGTATGTATTTTTCCATCAGGGCGAATCCAAGCCCCATGGCAACCCCTCCTTCGATTTGCCCTTCCACATTCTGGGGGTGGATGGCTTTTCCTACATCATGGGCTGCAACAATCTCTGAGACGCAAACATCTCCGGTCAGTTCATCCACCTCTACCAGTGCCAGCTGGCACCCAAAGGCATAGGTGGCATAAGGGTCGCCCTGGCCGGTGTCCAAATTAAGTAGTGTAGTCTCAGGGTCAAAATAACCCTGCCAGGAAAGCGATCGCCCTTTCCGATGGGCCTTTTTTGCCAGCTCCTTAAGGGACACCTTTCCAAAAGAATCCCCAGGACCCATCACATATCCGTCTTTCAAGACCAGGTCCGTCCTGGGAGCCTTCAAAACATCTGCCGCCTCACACAGCAAGACATCCAACACCTTTTGAGCCGCTTCCTTGACAGCATTTCCCGATATATATGTCTGACGACTGGCAGATGTGGCCCCCGCACTGGCCGTCCATCTGGTATCAGCCGCAACAACTCGGATTTTATGGGGGTCAACATCAAGGACCTCTGCAACGATCTGTGCCAGAACCGTGCTGGCCCCCTGGCCAATGTCCGCGGCTCCGGTAAAGAGGGTTATTTTTCCTTTTTCATCCATTTCCACACGGCCATTTGAGGGGTTTTGGACACCCGTGTTTCCAATTCCATACATCATGGCCCCCAGGCCGATTCCCTTCTTGTAACATCCGGGAAGTTCGTTTCCTTTCCATTGCGCCCTGGCCCTGCGGTAGTGTGGTTCGATGGCATTCAAGGTCTTCAGAAAACCCACGCTTTCAGACAATTCCTGCCCTGTGGCGGTGGTTCCCCCGGGCCTCAGGGCGTTTATCTTTCGTATCTCCAAGGGATCCATGCCAAGTTCATGGGCCAAAATATCCATTTGGGATTCACTGGCAAAAGCCATCTGAGGCGTTCCAAACCCGCGCATGGCGCCTGCCACGGGATTGTTCGTATAGACACCCAGGCTCTCAACTTCTACATTGTCCACCTGATACGGCCCCGTAACATGCACCGCCGCGCGCGTGACCACAGCAACCCCGTAAGACGCATAGGCCCCGGTGTCACAAACCACCCGAGCCCTCACTGCCACCACCCGGCCGTCCCTCATTGCCCCGGTTTCCATTTCGATTTTGAGGGGGTGCCGTTTGGTCGTGGCAAGAAACGCCTCCTCCCTGGAGAACACCAGTCGCACAGGACGTCTGAAATGATAAAGGGCCACACCGATAAATCCTTGGACCGTCAGATCCAGCTTAGAGCCAAAACCTCCTCCTGTGGCCGCCTGGACAACCCTCACCTCATCGTCCTCCAGTCCAAGAATTTCACAGACCTCTTTTTGATCATAATGGGGGTTTTGGGTCGAGGCGTATATGACCAGGGTTCCATCCTGATCCACATATCCGAGCCCCGCGTCAGGTTCCAGATAAGAATGTTCCAGGGGGGGGGTACTGTAGCTCCGCTTCAGGACCACGTGGCACCGGGCAAACGCCTGGGTCACGTCCCCCTTTCGCAAAGTCCTTCGAAACAGAAGATTTCCTTTATGGTGAATAAACGGGGCACCGTCCTCCAGGGCCTTTTTAGGATCAAAGATCGGAGGCAGGTCTTCATATGTGACCCGAATAGCCCCGATGGCTGTCTGGGCGGCCTTCTCGTCTTCTGCAGCCACCAGGGCAACGGATTCACCCACAAACCGGACCCTGTCTTCAGACAGAAGCGGCTGGTCTTTGTTTATAAGACCATGGCGGTTTTTCCCGGGGACATCTTTACAGGTCAAAATGCCGACTACACCCGGTGTCTTAAGCGCCACCGCCACCGCAACGTCAAGAATTCTTGCATGGGGTCTGTTGCTCCTCAAGACCTTGAGGACAAGGGCATCACGGTTGTGGATGTCGTCGCTGAACGCTTTACACCCCCTTGCCAGGTCTCTGGCACCGATCTTTGGGATGTTTTTGTTAATCCACTTAAAACCCAATTGGAACCTCTGTGTCAGGAACCCTTTATCTTTTCAACGTCCAGTTCCTCGAGAACGGTTATCCCTTTTGATTTCATCTCCTCAAGGGCCTTTTTGGTGGTGTCGGGGGCCACCCCTTTTGAGAGTCCCTCTATGACGATGACATCATAGCCGGCTTCTTTTGCATCCATGGCCGTTGCCTTCACGCAGTAATCCGTTGCAATGCCATAAACCACAACTTTTTTGATCTGATTTTTTTTGAGAATTTTGTCCATTTCGGTCTTTTGTCCGCCGTCATCCTGAAATCCCGAGTAGCTGTCATATCTTGCATCTTGCCCCTTTTTTACAATGGCCAGAAAAGGATTGTTATCCACAAGGACCTTTGCGTTTTCGGTTCCCTGTATGCAGTGGGGCGGCCACAGGACTTGGTTTTTTCCCTCGATTGAAATCATTTCAAAGGGCTTTTTCCCAGGGTGGTTCGTAAAAAAAGACACGTGGTTTTCCGGATGCCAGTCCTGTGTTGCGAACATGACGAACCCTTCACTGTTCAGTTTATCGGTCGCCTTCTGTACCTTATCCACAAAGGCCTTATCCGTACCCGCCACCGCCAGAGAGCCCTTCTTCCATTCTGTAAAATCCCCCTGGACATCCACAACAATAACCCCGATCTTTTCTCCGGCATACACCGACCCTACAGAAGATAAAAAACATACCCCTACCCCGATCATTACCATCAAACCGATAATAAGCTTCATTGATTCTCCCTCCTTTCATTACTATGGTTGTTTGTTGTGAAAACCACGCCCTTACCAAAACATCGCGATCCAAAGATAAGACGACCCTTGAACGGGGCCTCTTTCTGGAGAGCAGCTACACCCATCTTGCCGTAACCGTCTTCTCATCCATAAACATCCGCATGGATGCCATTCTTGACTTGGCCGTCCCCACAAAAGATTCCCTTCTGGATCCCAAAGGAAAAAAGGCAAACGGCTGGGCAACCCCGACATTCACCCCCACGTTGCCCACATTGACCTCTTTTGTAAACTTGCGTGCACTCTTGCCGCTTCCTGTCATGATACATGCAGAGTGCCCCAGGTTCGTTTTGGTATTGATCCATTCAATGGCCTCATCAAGACTCTTACCCCTGATCAACCCTACCGCCGGACCAAAGGCCTCCTCTTTGGCCATGGTCATATCAACTTCGACATCTTCAAGAATGGTTGGGCCAAGAAAGTAGCCATTTGGATAATCCGGCACTTTGGGTGCCCTTCCATCAAGCACTATCTTTGCTCCCTCCGCAAGGGCCCCCTCAATCCACGCTAATACGTTCTCCTTGCCCGCTTGGGTGGTCATAGGGCCATTTTCAGTATCTTCGTCAAGCCCGTATCCGAGCTTCATATTGGCGGCCGCCGCCGTAAGCCTGCTCTTCACCTCCTCATATATGTCACCGATGACCACTATATTGTCCATCCCCAGACATCTCTGGCCGCACATGCCAAAGCCCGCCCTCAACATCCACTCGACCCCACTGTCCAGGTCGGCATCCGGCATAATCACAAGATAGTTTTTACCGTTTCCGTTTACTGACGACGTCTTCCCCAGTTTTCCGCACTGCGCGAAAAGATCATGACCCGCCCTGTTGGACCCGATAAAACCGACTCCCTTTATTTCGGGTTGCGCCAGTATTTCCTTGTTGATATTCCTCCCGCCATGAACAAGATTTATCGCCCCGGGGGGGAACCCAACCTCCTGGGCCACCCTGCAAATAGCGTCAGCAGCCACGGGATCCTGCCTGCTGGGACTTACCACTACCGAACACCCTGCAGCAAGGGCATAGGGCACAAATGATGACCACGCATGCATGGGGATGTTCCCTGGGGTGATAATCAGAAAAGCTCCCAGGGGTTCCCATACGAGATATTGGTCAATCCCGTTTGCAAGCTGATCCATATGCTCGTTTTGTTTTGCCAACCCGTATAAAGCCGAGCATGCGGATTCGATGTTTTCAATCACCCGTCTCAGCGAACCTCTTGCCTCGCCGATGGTCCTTCCGTGATCCTGGGTCAAAATCCGGGTCAAATCGTCAAGGTGGTCCTCAAACCTGGCCCGCATATCAAAAAGCATCCGGACCCTCTCCCGCATGGCCACTTGACTCCATTCCTGAAAGCCCCGGTGTGCCGCCTCCACGGCTGTGCGGGCCTCCTCCTTTGTAGCTTCCGAAAATTCCGCAATCACCTCATCGGTTGCAGGGTTGGTAACTTTCTGCAGACTGGTAGATTTGGAATCAACCCATTCTCCATCAATAAAAAATTTCAGTTTTCCATAGTGTTTCTTAACTTCCGGCAACAATGACATACATCCCTCCCACAAATTGTAATGATTTCTTGATAATTTCTCGGTTTCTTGTGTCACCTAGAAAACCAACACTCTTCTCTTCTGCACATTTCTAGTAGCACCTTTAGCTCCCAAATTCAAGGACCTCCTACGGTCACCCGTGCCCATCAATTTTGGTTGTCAAAGGAAGAGGCGTACCGCCAATCTTTATATTCAACCATTACTCGTTTCGCTATTTCAAATAAATACCATATTTCGGAGAAACAAAAATAAGGGATCTCAATCGTTTCCATGGTTTTTTTGCGCAGGCCCTTAGTAACTTCTCAATAAGTTCGGGAAAAATAATAGGATTTCTGGAGTGGACAACACGAGGAAGGAAAACAAATAACAACAAACCTTAGGGCTCGCGTGCCAGAACCCCAAATTCTGACACGCGGCATCTGAAACCTTATCGTTATTGAACCAGATGGGCTAACTCCAACAAAACATCTTTTCATTTTGCGGAGAAATTGTGATTTAAAAATCTATCCAGCCTGCATAACCGTTTATGATTTCTAAAATTGGCCCAGAGGTCTTTTAAAGGTAAAACGGGCAGGTTCCACCATCATTTTTTGATAGGCCTCATCGATATTCCCTCCCAGGGCTGAAAAGGGGGAGGACAGACCGAACATGATTGTCCCCACCACCGTGGCAATAATCCCGAGGGGTCTCACCAGGATAAAATCGGCGAGCATGCTCTCCACACCCTCATCATTCAAATTACCGTATCGGTCCTGTGCCAAAGCAGACGTCCCGCAGGGGATAAGGAAAAGGCCCCCAACCAACAAAAAAACAATGGAATATTTCATTATTTTGTGCATACATACCTCCTAATTTATTCGATACTTAAAAACTGGTTATAAACACACAAACGATACATATGAAAAGTTCTGATCTTTTATCGGATAATTAGGGAATAATTACAACATTTTAATTGAGACTAGGGAAAAGGTCTCTGTATGTCAAGTAATATATGGAATTCCAAGGATGTACTCCTGTAAAAAAATCCCAGTGAAACGGATCTCGCTTCGGGGTTGACGCAAACAGATCTTTCTATTATTTTTGAGTAAACCATTAACAGTACCGCGTAAACAAAGAGGTGTTATGGATATAAAAAAATTAGCGGAAAACCTGGGTCTGGATGAGGATGAATATGTGGAACTTATAGAGCTTTTCGTTGAAACCGGGATGTCTGACCTGGACAAGCTTCTGTCTGCAGTTAAAGAAAAAGACCCGGAGAAAGCGGCCGGCGCAGCTCATTCCATAAAGGGCGCTGCAGGCAACCTTGGTCTGATGGATCTCTATGAGGCTGCCACAGAGATGGAAAAGGACGCCCGCAATGGAATCCTTGACGGTGTCGCTGAATCCGTACAGGAGATTAGAACCAAGCTGGAACAGATGATTGAGCATACCAGAGGGTAGCAAGGCCGCGCTCACAAACGAAACTGACACCGAATCACGTGCAAAGAAGATAAATCAGATTTGCATGGATATCATGACGACCTGAAGATAAAACTCAACGGGTCAATTAAGGGTTCGCGCAAAAATAAATTCACAGAGTTGGCGCACAGATTTAGATCAGATTTGGCTGCGCCGATTGAGCGAAACCACAGGAATAGCAACACTCTTCCGAGGATTTCACGATTGAGGCGCG
>JAUVRS010000165.1 GCA_030597505.1 Desulfobacteraceae bacterium | reverse complement strand
CCGCGCCTCAATCGCGAAATCCTCGGAAGAGTGTTGCTATTCCTGTGGTTTCGCTCAATCGGCGCAGCCAAATCTGATCTAAATCTGTGCGCCAACTCTGTGAATTTATTTTTGCGCGAACCCTAAGACCCTGGTGAGGATTGTGGAAGATTATAAGAAAGCAGCTACGTTGGAAAACGAGTTTGAGGCACAGTTGTTGGAATCTATTCTTCTGGAACGAAATATTCCTCATAGACTGAGGTCCTATCATGACACGGCTTTTGACGGGTTGTTTCAGACTCAGAAAGGGTGGGGGATTATCAGCGCCCCGGAAGAACACCTGAAAGAGATAAAAGAGGTCATCTCCGATCTGAGAAAATGGGATGCGGATTCATTAACATGACGTGGTATACGGTTTTGGCAAAAAAGGGGGATTTTGATGTTGGAAGAGGAAATGATTGCGATTAAAAAACTTGATGACCATTACTGTTTTGCATGCGGTACAGCCAATCCCATTGGTCTAAACCTGGATTTTTATCGTTCCGGAGACAGGGTCTGCACGGAGGTTACTTTGAAAAAGGTCCATGCGGGGTGGGATAATATAGTCCATGGCGGTATCATATCAACGGTGCTTGATGAGATCATGTCATGGGCAATCATGTACAGAAAAAAGGTCTTTCTTGTGACGAGAAATATGAGCATAAAATATGTGAGGCCCGTGCTGGTCGGGACACCCTTAACGGCCCGTGGATGGCTTGTGGATGACTCTGAACCTCCCAAGATAAGGGCAAGGGCAGAAATCAGAGACGAACAGAAAAGGCTTTTGGTAAGAAGCAAAGGCGAGTTTGTCGAGTTGCCGGAGGAACAGCTTGCTTTGATTCCTCAACAGGTTAGGGGGGACATGGCTGCCCTTTTTGAGAATTTCCAATAATTTGCCCCCTACTTACGTAAGTTCTCAATAAGTTCGGGCACCGCGGGGTCCATCTGTTTTTTTGAAAGGACTAATATGGCAAGCCAAGATGCAGCAAGAAAGGTTGTTTCCATTGTTCGTTATGAGAAACCATTGGAATCAGTCCGTAAGACGGTTGCACTTTCAGGGGATCTAAAAGGCCTTCCGCCCAAGCCAAAGGTATTTATAAAACCCAATATAGTGTTTTGGACCAAAGCGGTGCCGTTTCCCAAGTGGGGGGTTATCACCACATCCCGGGTGGTAGAAGACATGATCATACTTCTAAAGGAACGGGGAGTGGATGATATCACTATCGGTGAGGGCATCGTGATATTTGATCCAAGGGACACGGAAACAGCCCCACACGCATTTGAGACGCTCGGGTATGATGTCCTGATGAGCCGATATGGGGTCAAATATGTCAATGTCCACGAGCGGCCGTTTGAAAAGGTTGATCTTGGGAACGGGGTCAGGCTCAATTTCAACGTTGATATGCTCCAGAGCGATTTTGTTGTAAACCTTCCGGTCCTCAAGACTCACTCCCAGGCAGTGGTTACTCTCGGGATCAAGAATCTCAAGGGGACGCTCGATATCAAGTCCCGACAGAGATGCCACAGCGCAGATCCGAAAATGGACCTCAATTACATGGTTTCCAGGCTTCCAAAGGTCCTGCCGCCCTGTTTTACCTTGCTCGACGGGATCTACACCAATTCCCGGGGCCCCGGGTTTGACGGAAAAATCAGACGGAGCAATATTCTGGTGGCATCTTCGGATATCCTTTCTGCCGATATGGTAGGGGCCAAGGTGTTGGGATACGAACCGTCAGATGTCCCGCACCTGCGCCATGTGGCCCGCGACTGGGGGAGGCCTGTGGACCTTTCCGATGTGGAAATAGCAGGGGAGGCGATTTCAGATGTTGCCCGTCACCACGAATACGCCTTTCCCTACACCCAGGATGAAAGCCTCCCTCTTCCCATGAAACGTATGGGGATCAAGGGGCTCTCCTATCCCAAATATGATCTCACTCTCTGTACCTATTGTTCTTCCGTGACACGGGCGACACTGATGGGGATAGCCCAGGCGTGGAAAGGAGAGGCATGGGATGATGTGGAGGTGCTCACCGGCAAACTAATGAAGGCCACACCGGGAAAAAAACATACAATTCTCGTGGGGAAGTGCATCTGTCGGACCAATAAGGACAACCCTGCCATAAGACACGGAATTGCCATAAAAGGTTGTCCGCCTTCCAGAAAAAAGATTGTTGAGGCTTTTCATCAGGTTGGCATACCCATAGACCCTGCGGTTTTGGAGGATATGGACAAAACACCGATCCATTTTATGAAAAAATATAAAGGGAAACCCGAGTTTGATGAGTCCTTCTTTAGGGTCGAATAGGGTGTTTTATTCTTTCCATCCGTGAAGACCCACCAGGTCCACAAAACGGCAACCCCCTAGGTTCTGTTGAATATTCCGTCCCTTTCGCCGAGTCACCCTGATCAATTCCTGGCTGTACCTGTTTCCGACAGGAACGATGAGTCGCCCACCCTCTGCGAGTTGCTGGAGAATGGGCTGGGGAATTTTGGGGGCACCGGCGGTGACAATAATGGCATCATAGGGTTGATATTGTTTCCACCCAAGGGTACCGTCAAAGGCCTTGTACAGGATGTTTTTATAACCCAATTTATTCAAAAGGTCTCTGGCGTTCACCATCAAAGACTTAATCCTTTCAACCGTAAAAACCGTCCTTGTCAATTCAGCAAGGAGTGCTGTCTGATAACCGCTGCCCGTGCCGATTTCAAGGGTCTTTTCGGTGCCGGTAAGCTCCAGGGCCTCTGTCATGAGAGCGACGATATATGGCTGGGATATGGTCTGTTTGTTGCCGATGGGCAGCGGGTGGTCGTTATACGCCTCTCCAATGAGGGCCTCTTCCACAAAAAGGTGTCTGGGAACTTTTCCCATTGCCTCCAGTACCCGCGGGTCTTTGATCCCTCGGGGTAGCAGATGTGTCCTGACCATTTTTTCTCTGGCCAGACGGAAATCGTTTATATCGGACATTGTAGTTCTTTTGATGGTATGTTTGTCTTAATAAAGGCTTGCGTAAGCCCTAACACGCGGCATCCTCAAAAAACCCTATCATATTATCCCAGGGCATGCAATCCAGGAACCCGCGGGATCTGGCAACTTTTGGGGACAAAAATTCTGGACATGAAATTCAATATGTGAGCAAAATGCTTTGTGCGGTGTAACTACTCACGTAGTCAGGCTGAAGCTGTTTAGACTGAAGGCTGAAGGGGGCAGAAAAGCACGATTGCCGTACTTTGGCGGAAATATCTGGTTCTTGCACCAAAGATGGCTTCAAAATGAGCTTTTTCCTAACAGCCTTCAGCCTATCCACCTGAGTAGTCACTGTGCGGTGTAGGATTTAAACGAGAAGGATAATGATTCCCGTCAGGTGAACCAAACGGGTCTTGCTCACTCCATTGTTTGCTCCTCTTCCTCAGAATTCTTTTTCTTTTTGACAAGCGTACCGGATATTTCTCTGGTCTTGCCATCTTTGAATAGGGTAAGACGAATGGTGCGCCCCGGGGCGAGACCCAGAAGTTTTCTCCGAAATATCACAAAGCTTTTTAAGGGCTCTCCGTTCATTTCAACAATAATGTCTTTTTCTTGGAGGAGCGCCTTTTCTGCAGGGCTGTCCTTTTCGATTTCAAGGACAAGAATTCCTCCTTCCTTTGTATAATTCAGATCCAAGGCCTGCTGGATGGTGAGCGGGGCGACCTTGGCGCCGAACCAACCTCTTTCTGTTTCCCCCAATACCAGCATGGGCATGACTTCCTTTACTGTATTGATGGGTATGGCAAAACTGATTGACTGCGCCTGTGAGACGAGGGCCGTATTAATGCCGACAACCTCGCCGTGAAGATTGAGCAACGGGCCGCCGCTGTTCCCGGGATTGATTGCTGAGTCGGTTTGGATAAAATCTACCAGCTTGTCGTTCAATTCAGGATAAACTCTTTCCTTTGAGCTTATGATCCCGGAGGTTAGCGAGTGCCTCAATCCAAGTGGGTTTCCCATGGCCAGCACCATTTCCCCTGTCTTCAATGTGTCGGAATCAGCCAGGGGAAGAATCGTCAGAAAGGAATCCGGTTCTATTTTTAGGAGCGCTGTGTCGGTTAGCCGGTCTGCACCGATGATCTTGGCCGAATACCGTTTTTTGCCTCCGGAAAGGACCACGTTTATATCGGTGGCGTTATGAATGACGTGCGCATTGGTAAGGATATACCCCTGTTGGTTTATGATAAAACCGGAGCCCAGGCTAAACCCTTCGTCTTCAAAAGGTATGGGGATCTTAAACGGAATGATGTCAAAAAGGTCGGAGATGATAAATATCCTAAATGGCAGGATATCGTTTGGAGAGACCCCGAATTTGGTCTCCTTTTCCTCTAAACGGCGGGTGTAGAGATTTACAACACCATCTTTTACAGCGTCAGCAATCTCTGCAAATGTATTGCTATAAATCGGTATTTTGTCATTTGTATGATCCCCGCCCTCTACCCAAAGGTTCCGTAAATCGATGTCTTTGAATGAGAGGCTTTTGAACCGTTTGTCAAAAATCGGATGTTCTCGGTTGACAAGGGATTTCCCTGTTTCCTTTGTGATGGTGGGAGAAGTCGTACACCCGAAAAAGCCAGGGAGTAGGAGCAGGAGCAGAAGACGTAGGATCAAAGCAAAATTATTCCCGGATGCAGTCAAGACAGAAGCCATTTCTTAAAACCAACTTTGAATATTGCATCCCACCGTTAAATTCATCATTTTCCGCATATCTCTTATCAGCACGAACGGTTACCGTTGTCGCTGTTTTTGTTTTTTTACCTCTTTTTTAATGACTGCCTGAAATCCCTCCAGACTTCGGATTTTCAAACGCTTTCCATTGACAAAAATGGTGGGTGTCCCTCTCACGCCTGAGTTGATTCCATCTTGAAGATCCCTCTTAACCTTTGCCAGTATAAGGGGATCCTTGCGGTCTTTTTCAAATTGCTCCTCATTTAAACCCAGTTTGCGGGCGATCTCCTTAAATTTCTTGTCATCGAGTTTGTTATAGTTTTTAAACAGTTCATCGTGGTAATCCCAAAACTTGTTCTGACGCCCAGCCGCAAGTGCGGCTACAGCAGCTTTTTGAGCAAACGTGTGACTTCTCAAGGGGAAGTTTTTGAAAACCAGTTTTACCGATTGGGGATTTTTCTCGAGCACCTGCTCAAGTAAAGGCACAAGCCTCGCACAATAGGGTCACTGAAAATCGTCAAAAACAGCAATAACCACCGGTGCATCTCGGGGGCCTTTGTAAGGCGACCCAGAGACATTTATATCAACAATAAAATCAAGTCTGATAACCTGGACCGTTTTATCTTTCCGGTTGGTTAAAAAAAGCCGTTCCCCTCTTGGGCCGATCTTGATTTGATCAACATGTGTTCCAATATCTATCTTATCCTTGAATTTTCCATCTTGATCATACATAAAAATGATGCCGCCTTCTGCAAGCACAAAAATATGTTTCCCGTCAGGGGAAACTGCTACGTCAAGCGGTGGTTGACCTATCTTCAGGGATACTTGAGGCTCCCACTCCAAACCGGCAAATAAACCGGTTGCACTGCCAAACAAAAATAACAGGGAGAACAAGACTCCAATACATTTAGATTTCATGTCATACTCCTCTACACGGATGTCCGCTTTTTGAAGGTTTATTGATGTGACAAAACTTGGCTTTCCGGTGTGTAATGTAAAGTGTATAACATAATTTGAAGACAATTAGTATTCTGATTCAGACAAAAAAGTTTAAAAATGAGAATTTGTTATAAACAGAAGATTGGGAAGGGCAGGGGCCTTTGGCAACGATGCCAAGGTACGGGTATGGTGGAGGATTGATAGATGTGTGTAAATTCTCTTTTATTCCTTATGCTTTTGTGCTATAGTTACAGCGCATAATACGTTTCAGGTATGGACTTTTTCCAAAAACAATTTATATTTGAAAATCGGCCGATAACCCGTCTAATAAGGTGAGGTGTTGTTTTATGACCAATCGCGTGCCGCTTATCTTGGTCCCTGGCCTCTTATGCGACGATGCCCTCTGGAGGCATCAGGTCGAGGGCCTGGCCGATATCGCTGACATCCGTGTTGCGCGCCAGCACACCCAGTATGACTCCATGGCGGAGATTGCCGATGCCATCCTGAACGATGCGCCAACCCGATTCGCTTTGGCTGGTTTATCCATGGGAGGATATATCGCGATGGAGCTCATAGACCAGGCCCCGGACCGGGTGGAGCGATTGGCACTTCTGGACACACGGGCCGGTGAAGACCTTCCCGAACAGGTATCCCAGAGATATAAATTTATCGAACAGGTGAAGGCAGGCGGGTTTGAAGAGGTGGTTGACCGGTTG
>JAUVRS010000091.1 GCA_030597505.1 Desulfobacteraceae bacterium | reverse complement strand
TCCTATTGTTGTGTGGGGATCTACCCTTTCCCGTAAGGGAGGGAGATCCCCAAACGAACCAGTCTAGTTTTGGTGCTAGAATGCATGCAATGGGTGAGGTAAGGTGAGAAGAAGCCGCTATTTTGTGGGGTGTATAGAAGAAACGGCCTTTGAGGGTCAACAAAACCGACCGCAGGATGTTGTGGCTGCAACTCGCAGGCCTGAAATGGACTACCATGGTCAGTCAGGAAGGACGTAGATGACAACACGGTGCCAGGGACCTTGATCTTGCCAGAACAATGGGAAATCTGTGATATCATCATTCAGAGAGGCGGATCGAGCGGTGTGATATGGATATGTCTGTCGAGAAAGATTTGACATAGTAATTGCCACGATACCGTATTTACACAACTGCGAAAATGGTGCTTGGGCAAAAAGTCCATCAATCGGGTGCGGCGTAAAACAAAAAAACGCCTTCAGGAACAGTTACCCAAAGGCGCTCTCAGCGTCATCCTCGCGGTGTTGCAAGTATAGGCTTTCGGCTTTAGGGACATGGCCCTGCCTCACATACCTATTGCAGTAGCGTTATCAATAAACCCTTATTGACAAATTGTTTCCAGTTCGTAGTAGATTTATGTAAAAAATAAAGGGGTTAATCAACACCGTATTCCTATTCAATGGGCTGAAAAGCTGTTATCCGTAGTGTTTCTCCTCCTCATCCGGGGTTACGGCATCCTGCTCGATATCTCGGGTCTGTCCGGCTTTTGCGTTTAACTCCTTGTAGTATTCATGCTGGATCAGGAGGTTCATAATCTCGTTGCTCCCGGTCCAGATCATGGAAAGCCGGCCATCCCGCAATAGCCGCTCGATGGGGTAGACCGTTGTGTAGCCGATCCCGCCCATGATCTGCATGGCCTTGTTGACCACCTCCCAACTGTTCTCTGTGGCCACCTTTTTGGCCTCAGATACCAGCCGCCGGGCATCACCTCCGCTGTCGGCCAGCCGGGCAGCGGCATAGCAGATTGCACGGCCCGCATCCAGGAGCGCCGCAGAATCAGCCACCATAAAACTGACCGCTTGAAAATTGTCGATGGTCCTTCCAAAGGCCTTCCGCCGGGTGGAATATCGGGCCGCGACCTCCAGGGCCGCCCTGCCAGCCCCAACAGCCCCGGCACCGGAAAGGAGCCGTTCAGGCACCATCATCCGGTTAAACACGCCATATGCCCCATGAGGGTTTCCCACCAGATTTTCTTTTGGCACACGAACATCCTTAAAGACGAGGCGGCCTGTGCCCCCTCCCCGGGTCCCCATGAGCTTGTAAATGTTTTGTACTTCAACACCAAAATCCCGCTCCACGATAAAACAACTGATGGACTCATGGGGGGGCGCCTCCGGCGCGGACTTGGCATAGACCAGAAACCAATCCGAATCCTGAGCCCCCACCACAAACCGCTTTTCTCCATTAAGGACATAATGGTCGCCGTGTTCCACTGCAGTGGTGGTGGCCCCAAAAAAATCAGACCCCCCTCTGGGTTCGGTGAGAGCCTCGGCGCTATACAGCTTGCCCGCCAGGGTGGGTGCCAGGTATTTCTTTTTCTGCTCCTCCGTGCCAAAAAGATTGACGGCCTCACCCACGATGCTTGGCATCACATAGGCGCAACCCAGGGAGGTACCCAGCACACCCACTTCCTCACAGGCCGCCACATTGGTTACCCAGTTCAGGTCACGACCCCCATATTCCTTTGGAAATCTTGGCCCAAGGATACCCAAAGGGCCCGCCTTTTCCACAAACCAGCGGCCCGACTCGATTTCCCCGTTGTCCATGTCTCTGACCATCTGGCTGGGGACCTCGTTTTTGACAAACTCCCTGACCTCCTGACAAAACGACTTTTCCTGTTCGTTTAAGAGAAAATCAAACATGGTTAACCGCCTCCCGTCTTATGGTTTTCTGGTTTGCCAGAATGGGCCGGTTTTTCCCAATTTTTTGAAGGTTGCGACCATCTCCAGTGCATACTCCCGGCTCCGGGAAACCCAATCAGGGCCCATCCGCATTTTGAAGTAGTTTCCTGAAAAAAGCTCTACCAGGTCATCAAGGGGAAGAATGCCTTCTTCGCTACCCTGAACAAACCCGGACCAGTTCTGAATGTGTTCTTCCGACCGGAAGAGATTCATGGTGCTTCAGGCAAAAGGGATGTCATCGCGCCACTTCCAGAAGGGGACCGCCACATATGCCGTCAGTCCCTCGGGTTCGCGCTTCAACACTACCCCATCCCGGATCTCCACCCCCATCGGCTCCCCGCAATCCAGACAGGGCGCATCAATTCGGACCGTCTTACCCGCAAACAACCAGCAGACCGCCAGCGATTCAAACCCTCATTGGCCAAACCACTTCTGTTGACCGTCAATAGTGATGCGGTACTGTGTGGGGAGGTTGTTAAACGGAGCAAATGAGGCGATCAGATCGGTGTTTGGAAACAACCACCCGGGGACACCGGCTGAAAAAAGATCATGGAGGGCCTGCCGGCCCTCCTCCGGGGAAACCCCCATCTCACCGGCGATCTCCGTATAATGGGGCGCCTGTCCGGTTTCCACCATTTGTTTCATTATGATTTGAAAGGTCTTATCCAAAGCAGTCGGTTCATCCATGGAATTTACCTCCTTTTACCTCGTCTGTTTGCCTTCATACTCCCTCAGGATTCTCCTGGCCAGTGATACCTTGTGGGCCTCGTCCACACCGTCATAGATCCGTGAGGCTCGTTCGTGTCTATAATAAAAGGCGATGACCGTGTCATCTGTCATGCCAAGACCCCCATGAACCTGAAGCGCACGGTCCACCACCTTTTGAAGGACGTTTGCGGCAAAGAACTTGATCATGGATACATCCTGCCGGGCCTCTTTGCCGCCAAGGGTTTCGATCTTCCATGCCGTGTTTAATATCATAAGCCTTGCGGCCTGGATATCTGCGGCGCACTCGGCGATCCAGGCCTGGATGATCTGTTTGCTCTCCAGCATCCTGTCCGGTGCAATAATCCGGCTTTTGGCACGGGAGCACATAAGGTCAAAGACTCGCTTACATATCCCGATCCACCGCATACAGTGGTGGATACGGCCCGGACCCAGGCGTTCCTGGGCTATAACAAACCCGTGTCCTTCAGGTCCCAGAATGTTTTTTTGGGGTATCCGGCAGGATTGGTACAGGATCTCCGAATGGCTGGGCCACCCGGATCCTTCGTGACCCATAACAGAAATGTTTCGTACCCTGTTAAAACCCGGTGTGTCCGTTGGCACGATAAGCATGCTGGCCCGCAAATAGGGTGCGGCATCCGAGTTGGTTTCAGCCATCGTAATGGCGAATTTTGCGCCGTCTGCGCTTGAGGTGTACCACTTGTGCCCGTTGATCACATAGTCATCGCCGTCCTTTACGGCCGTTGTATCCATCATGACCGGGTTGGAGCCGGGCAGATCCACCTCGGTCATGGAAAAACAGCTCCTGATCTTACCCGCCACCAACGGCAGCAGATATTTTTCCTTTTGCTCGTCCGTACCGTAAAGATGCAGGATTTCGATGTTGCCGGCATCCGGGGCATGCGCCCCAAAGATGTAGTGACCCAGGGGCGATCTCCCCAGAGACTCGGAGACCAGCGCAAAATCCATAAGGTCAAGACCCATGCCGCCATATTCCTTGGGGTGCTGGGGGGCCCAAAGTTCCATCTTTCGGACCATCTCTCTCTTTTCCTCAATCGCCGGGAGCATATCCTCAAAGGGCCTGGACAGGTATTCAGGCTCCATGGGGATAATTTCCTTGTCCACAAATTCATCCATCATTTCTATGATCGTTTTCATTTTTTCCGATACCGTAAAGTCCATACACTACCTCCTTTTGCCCCGGATACGCTTCCCCGGGGGATTCAAATTGTATTAGCGATATGTCAAAAGATTCTTATCCTTTTCCAATTCCAGATGCGTTACATCATTAAACCCTGCCAGGGCAACCCCGTTGGCACTGTACTTAAACCGGGTTATTGAGGCGTTCATGATCTGCCAGGAGACCCCCATGGTCTTTTCATCGGACAGCTCCAGGGCGGTCTGCACGGCCGCAGAGATAGGGCCACCGGAGGTAAACACGGCAAGTTTCTTTTTGGGGCCGTGATTTTTCATGATTTTCCGGAGCCCCTCCCGGACACCTTTTGTGAACTCATGCCACCGGGGACCTTCAGGGGGGTCATGAGCCCCGGAAATCCACCGGGTCATAACCGCTTCAAAAAGCCTCTGGAACGCCTTTCTATCGGTGTAAACCCGGTCCAGATCTTTTGAAAGGGACGGGTCCTCTTTCAACATTTGGGGGATCTGTATGTTCCACACGGCGTGGGAGTCATATTCGTCAAAGGCGTTTAGCATGCGGGGCTGTGGAAGAGAGTTTCCATTTTTTTCAAAGGATCCGAGCACCTCCTTGGCCGTCATCCTCTGCCGCTCCATTGTGCCGCAATACACCATGTCGAAAGACGGGTTGAGGTGTGCCAGATGTTGTGCCAGGACCCGGGCCTGCCGGATGCCCGTGGGGGAAAGTTTGTCATACACCTCTTCCCCAAAAGAGGCCTGGCCGTGCCGTATCAGATAGATCTCGCTCATGGAGCATGTCCCCTGTTAAAGTCACCCGTTGGCATTTCCAGAAGGGCTTGTCAACTTCGATCTTGGCGTGTAAACCAACTTTTGCACCTGAATGATATAGTGGTAATCATTGCAAAGGAGCAGGGCTCGTGTCAAGACCTGCGTTTAGAGGTCTTACTTTTACTTGAAACAGATCTTATTCTCAAATAGATTGCAAAAAAGATATGAAAACCCCAATATTAAAATCCCCATGGCTTCAACAAACATAAAAATACTTGTCTGTGTAAAAGAGGTGCCCCAACCCGAGGCACCCATTGGGATAGACCCGTCTGCCGGGTGGGTTCAGATCGAGAGATCGACCTCTTACCGTATAAACCGATTTGATGGGTTTGCTGTGGAAGAGGCCCTTTTGATCAAGGAGGCGTTTCCAGACACCACCGTCGATTTTATTACGGTTGGGCCTGACCGGTCGGCCATGATTCTTAAACGGGCGCTGGGGATGGGCGGTGACCAGGGCATCCACATTGTTACCGATGGGGAGGGCTATCTGAGCCCCTTTGTGACGGCACACTGGATCGCCTTATACGCCAGGGGCAAGACTTATGATCTGATCCTCACCGGTGTCATGTCAGAAGATTACATGCAGGGGCAAGTAGGCCCCACGATCGCTGAATTTCTTTCTTTGCCCTGTGCTACCGCCACCATATTTGAACGGCTTTCACCGGGTGAGGGAGAGGTGTATGTGGCGCGTGAGATTGAAGGGGGTTTCAGGGATACCCTTGTTCTCCGTCTGCCCGTTGTTTTGACCGTTCAATCCGGCATCAACAGACCCCGCTACCCATCCCTTTCAAACATGCTCAGGGCAAAACGACAGCAGATGAAAACCATCGCGGCAAAATCCCTTAAACAGACGGACCCCCGGCAGGGGGTGATCGGAATTGCCTATCCTTCAAAGCTCAGATCAGGTCAGGTGCTAATCGGGACTCAGGAGGAAAAGGCGAGAGAACTCTTGAAAATCCTGAGTGAAAAGTCCCTCGTTCAATAAAAGGCTATCATGTAAGAGGCTATCATGGCGCAATCCATAATCATAATCGCGGAACATTTTGAGGGGGAATTGAGACCGGTAACCTATGAACTGGTCGGTTTTGCCCTCGAACTTCAAAAATTTTGTCCCGCAAAGATAAAGATGCTGATTCTGGGTGATGATGTGGCGGGGTTGGCGCAAGACGCCGCAACACATACAGGCCTGGATGTAGTGGCTGTCATTGTCCCCGCTCTCACCACTTACAACCTCGAGGTGTATAAGGGCATTCTGTCTGAAAGACTCCCCGACTTGGACCCTGTTTATATCTGTATGGCACACACGACCCAAGGTGCGGATCTTGCGCCCCCTCTGGCGGTGAGGATAAAGGCCGCCTGCATAACGGGAGTGGTACAGGTATCCGGGGAGAAAGACAGGGTCTCCTTTGCCAGAGACATGTACGCCGGAAAGGTGGTTGCGACGTTTGAATCGACATCTGAGAGAAGGATCCTAACCTTACAGCCCGGTTCCCTACCCTCCCCTGTTTTTGACCACCCCGCACCAGTCGCTGTGGAGACATGGACGGCCACATATCTCGCAAAACAGTCGATGTCCCGGGGGATCAAACCCCCAAAAGAGACAAACGCGGCGCTTACCGAGGCCGAAGTTGTTGTTTCAGCCGGAAAAGGTGTAGGCAAAAAAGAAAACCTGCAAATCATAGACAACCTTTCCAGGCTTTGGCCGGGATCTGCGGTTGGGGGCTCTCGCCCGGTGTGTGACTCAGGGTGGCTGGAATACCGGCAACAGGTGGGCACAACCGGTGCGACCGTAGCGCCAAAACTCTATGTTGCGTGCGGCATCTCCGGGGCCTCGCAGCACATTGCGGGCATGCGCGGATCGGGATTTATCGTTGCCATAAACAGGGACTCGGGGGCCGCCATTTTCAACGTGGCCGATGTGTGCGTGGTTGAAGACCTCATCACGTTTATCCCTTGCCTGATAGAGGAACACCGGAAGCAATCGATATAGCTTGCCAGATGCGACAACATCTCTTCCGGAGGTTTACGCAAACGTCTTATGCAAACAATCCGTCATCAAATGATAGCGATTTTAAAAATAGGAAAGATGACCGCGTTGGAACTGTCTCAAGATTTGAGAATCCCGGAAAAAGAGGTCTATGACCATCTTCCCCATATCTCGCGTTCGGTTGGGGCCAGAGGGGAAAAGCTTGTCATTCACCCGGCAGAGTGTCTCAAGTGCGGATTTGTCTTTAAAGACAGAAGGCGTTTTACACGTCCCGGACGCTGTCCGCAGTGCAGAGAGACCCACCTGGAAAAGCCGGCGTATCAGATTTACCAACGTGCAACCAGAAAGCCTCTGACCTTAAAAAGAGGGGGCTGACGACTGCTGCAAGACATAGGTAACAAAATCCTACCAGCACCTCATTTGATAATGATTTGATAATGGTTCCCGGATAAGATCAACTCCCGCGTGTCTTTCTTTATGGGCATGATCGGGGGAGTGGGGAGGTGCTGAGGTACTTCGGTTGAATCGGCGATGGCATTTTCAATGGCCCTGCCTGTCACCTCCCCTTTTCTGAAAAAGTAATTGTAGACACTCCAATAGGCCTTGCTCCTGGAAGAATTGACCGGAAATCGGCGGACAATGGAGGGGAACGAATAAAATTTATTATACGCCATCATATGACCGTCCCGGAGCTGGCGTGGAGTTATTCTTGCTGGCTTATAGACGATATGGCCTTGATCGTATTTGTTCCAGCCGTAGCAAACTACACGCTTCTGACTGAGCATCTCGTACCACAGCAGTGTTCCGGGATACGGTGTCAGTACAGAGTAGGCACAGGCATCATAATTTGCCTCGATGTTGAACTTTGCCGTTTCTTCAAACACAGAGGGGTCGTCCTGGTCAAACCCGAACATAAAAAGACCAAATACCAGAATACCGTGGTTTTGAATCTTTTTTACCAGGGTCTGAAAGGTCTCTGGCCGGTTTACATGCTTATGGACACTTTTAAGGGTCTCCCTGGAAATGGACTCAAAGCCGATGCTCAGCATATAGCACCCACTTTCGGCAGCAAGCTGCAGCAATGCGTCATTACTTGCCACCCGGCTGTTTACTCCGGCCTGCCATTTCACACCTCGACCCCTTAACTCTTTCCTAAGCGCCTTGGCACGCCCGGGATGACCAAAAAAATCGGCGTCATTAAGAGATACATTACGCTCTCCACACTGATCTATCTCTCTTATTACATCCTCAACAGGACGGTGGCGTATTTTGAGGCCGTTCATGAGCTGTTCGGCACAGTAAGTACAGCCGTGATGACACCCCCTGGAAGTCTGTATAAAGGTCCTGTTCACATATCTCTTTTTCTTAACCAGATCGTAACGGGGAACGGGCATCCCAATCATGGAGTGTAGTTTTTCTGCCTTGTATATTCCTCTAAGGGTTCCTGCTTCAAGATCCTTTAGGACTTCAGGCATCACCAGTTCCGCCTCCCCCACCACCACTGCATCTGAATGTGCCAGGGCCTCCGAAGGCATAAAGCTCGGGTGCACACCCCCCATGATCACGGGAACCCCACGGTTTCTGAAGATATCCCCTATCTCGTACCCCCTGATGGCATATGAGGTCATCGCTGAAATCCCTACCAGGTCTGCCTTGAGATCAAAGTCAATGGGTTCGATGTTTTCATCGGTCAAAACCACCTCATACCTGACTCGCGGTATCATGGCGGCCACGGCCAGAAGTCCGGCCAGGGGGGAATACAAAGCCCTCCCCATGAACATTGGCCTGGTTGTAAATGATTCAGTCTTAGGGTTAATTAGATGTATCCTGCGAGTACCCATTTTTCACCTTCTATGCTCACACACCGACTTGGCTAGTGTCTCGTACTACAAATTACTTGACCAATATAATTTTCTATGTTCCGGGTAGAGGCGACGCTTATATCCTTCCAGCTGAACGTTATGCCCGGTTTCACTTTCCCTTAAGTGGGTCC
>JAUVRS010000130.1 GCA_030597505.1 Desulfobacteraceae bacterium | reverse complement strand
CCGTGGTCAATACCCCTCAAATTTCTTTAACTCCTTGTCCCCTATTTTGGCAAACCAGGCATCATTTACCATGGGCATGATCTTTTTCCGGTTCCGGCCGCTTCTCCCCTGCCGGCTTCTTCTTCTCTTTTATGAGGCTCACCCATGGTCCGGTCTGGTGGTTTTGGCTCTCCTGTCAATTATATTGATGCCTCCAGGCTCAAGCCGGGGCAATTTCAGCTCAGAAACATATCTGTTTTATTTTAAGCCAAAAAACAAGTCTTTGACAACAAAAAACGTAAGTTCTCAATAAGTTCGGGCACCGTGGGGTTCAAGGATTCAGGCCTGAACCTGAGTAGTCACGTTGAAATGGTTATTGGTTTCTGACCAGGGACCCGCGATGGGAGGGCAAGATGTAGTTATGGGCGAATTTTCTCACGGGATGGCCATCCAGGACATGAAATTGTTTGATCTTTTTTAGTGTGACAGGGGAAAGGGTTCCTATAGGCAGGTAGATGATCTTTTTGCCCAGACGAGCCGCCATGCTTTGACACCACTCTGGGGGCGGCGTGGCCGCCACATAAACCACGTGTTTTTCAAGGCAGTAGTCAAGGGCGGCCATGAGCAACCTCTCCGGTTTGTTTCTGGCCATATAAAAAAAGGGGTCTTTCCAGATATCATAGACCCGGAGAGGGGGGTATGTGAGCATAAATCCCCCATATTGACACCTGGATATCCCCGGACCTTCCATCACCTCTCCGGCAGGCGTGCTATAAAAGGCCATGTCCGATTCCTGTTTGTTTTCCCCCCGCCAGGTAACACACCAGGGGAAGTCTTCTGCCCCATCCTTTTTGACAAGATCGGGGTCAAAAATCACCACCACCGAGCCCACTCTCCCTCTGACGGGTCTTTCCTCTTTTACGTATACCTTGTTGCCCTGATTCCATTTTCTTATGGTTTCCCTGATATCAAGGCCATCAAGCATGGAACCGGTAAACGGTTCAACACGGAAATTTTCTTCAGACTTGATTTCCAGGGCCTTTTTCTGAAGATACCTTCCATACCCTTCAATGACAAGATCCTCAGGCGGGTAGGAACAGATGGAAAACCCCTTGAACCCATCACGCCACTGACCCGGATACCTTTCTTTCTCTTTTTTTCTGACCGGTACCGGCACCAGACGCCTTCTGAGGGTCTTGAGCCGGCGGTGGAACCGAATCTTTTTCCGGTCGAGGTAGAGGTCCTCCCCCTTGAGGCGAAGGACCGGCAGCCCCGGATCTTCCGTCTGCCAGGGGTATTTGCTCCCCTCTTCCCACATTTCATAGGAAAAATTGTCATCTGCAGCCCCTCTTCCCGCAATAATGAGCTGGTAGAAATCGGGAACAAGCTGTCCGGTAAGGAGCGCGTAATTTCTGGAAAATTTATGGAGGACCCTGATCTGGCCCTGCGATAATTCTTCCCGACTGTTCTTTAGATGTCTTTTTCTGGCGATGGTTATTAAGCGGCTATTGATTTCGAGTCGATCCAATTCTTGGCAATCGCCGTGTGTCCTGGCCCGTTCGTAGACCCCTGCAAGAAATGGCATCTCTCCCAGGATCTCCCTGCTTGACTCCTCATGCAGGTGCGAAAGACCGACCCCGCTTCGTCTCCTCCGGCCGATCACCTGAGTCTGTGGTTCCTCAAGCATCTTCAAGATTCGCGGAATATGAGACACCCCTCCCACAAAGAGGGTCTTCCCCCCTCCTTTGCTTAACTGCTGGAGATGATAGGCCATGTTTTTTTCCCGCAGGGTATCGTCCGGGGAAGGCCTATCGTCCCGGGGACTTTTCATATATGCCTGGCAATAGGCAAAATGGCCGATCCTCGTTACAGCATAAGGATCAGGCATTGGTGAAAAATCCGTCGGGTATCTTTCTGTATCCCGGTCAATAAAATAAGTCGGAATATTTTTTTCAAGGGCCATCCTGAGGGCCTCCACCTGGCCGTCGGTGGGCTCCAGGAGCAGGTAGGTAAAGGCCCCATCCTTTTCCTGATAGTGAACTGCCGAGAGAAACGGGAGCCTTTTTACGCCATCCAGGATCTTGTCCTTTAGGGTATCAGGGTACTCCACGGCCACATGATCCGGACTGAACTCCTCAAATTGCCGTTTTACCTCTATGGCAAATTCCATCCTGTTATGAAGGATGGAGACCAGCCGGATGTTTTTCCATTCAATTGTTTTCTTCATGACCTTTTTTATCCAACAGGTCTTTAAAATATTCTGCCGCAGGGCTATCCAGGATCATGGAGGCGGCCTCTTTGAGATATCCGGCTGTCCTCATTCGCTGCCCATCACCATCTCCGGCAAACCTTTTTAATGCATATCGCGCAATATTGATACCATCCCGAACCGAGTAGCGCTCATCCGCCACATGGGCGGCCTGAAGAAACTCGACAACATAATCAAGGACCTTATCATCGGCGAAAGGAAGATTTTTTTTCAAGATCAGGAGTTCCTCTTCTTTTTCAGGGAAATCGATGTGGATCTGGGGTTGAAGTCTGGAATGTATATATTCAGGAAGCTCAAACGTGCTGGCGTCATCGTTCATTGTGGTGCAGAAACGAAAATCCGGATGCGCCGTGATCTTGATACCCGCAACGATCGATTCCACATATCGTCGGCTATCCAAGAGGGGGGCAAGAGAGGCCCAACTCTTTTCGCTCATCCTATTCCCCTCGTCGATGATCGCAACGCCGCCCTTGATCATGGCAGAAACCACAGGGCTGGCGATGTATTTGATTTGCCTTTCCTCTGAGATTACAGGGGTCACGATCAGATCTTCGGGTCTGGTATCCATGGTGGCCTGAAAAAGATAAACCGGCCTTTTGGATACCCGCCCGGCATAATAGGCCAGGGTTGTTTTTCCGACACCGGGCTTACCCACCAACCTGGGGCTCAGCGGCAGGTCATCCTCTCCGAGAACCAGCCATGCCGCCAGCACCTGGGTGACCAGCTCGGGCTGCCCAACCCAGGGCATGGACACTTTGTCGGGTTCAACCAGGTGGAGCCCAACACCATCAATGATTATTTTTTCCATGTCTGCACAAACCTCCGAATATGACTCTTATCAATATACGCTACTCAATTCTAATACCACCATGGAAAAACTGCAAATGATGTTTGCCTTGAGAAAAGTTATGAGGAGAGAAGCCAAAAATCCATTTACTATATTTTTTTTGCCAAGGGAGTGTATCTGTGGTAATAAAACAATATGAAAATAAACAGATGGGAAGATCATTACACCCGTCTGGCCAGGAATGAAAAGTGGCTTGCGAGGTCAGTCTATAAGCTTGAGCAAATAGACAACCGATTCAAGATATTTCAAAAGGGCGACCGGCTCCTGGATATAGGGTGTTTCCCCGGTTCGTGGTCACAATATGGCTTGAAAAGGGTCGGGTCAAAAGGGGAAGTGGTGGGTATGGACTTGACCCCGCCCCGCCATTCTTTTCCCTCCAACTTCAGATTCATCCAGGCCGATGTTTTGTCCCTTGACTTGGGATGGCTTGGGGAAGAAATTGCTTTAAGGGATGTGGTTATCAGTGACCTGGCGCCGCAGACCACCGGCGTAAGGTCAGTAGACGCAACACGTTCCGTGTCGCTGGCAGGGAGGGCGGCTGAAATCGCATATGCGGTGCTCAAAAAAAAAGGGCATTTTATATGCAAGGTTTTTGAAGGAGAAGACCTCAACGCATTTAGGGCTGAAACCTCGACCCATTTCAGACAAACCAAACTTTTTAGACCAACTGCGACCCGCAAGGGCAGCAGGGAAATATATCTCGTGGGGCTGGATTTGGTGAAGTAGGCGGTAGAGAGCCGGTTTCTGAAATTCGGAGATCTTTTTGCAGCATCGGAGTCAATCAACAAAATTTTGGGGAGGTTGCAAATGTCGGGTCATTCAAAATGGAGTTCAATCAAGCACAAAAAGGGTGCCACGGATGCCAAAAGAGGCAAGATCTTTACAAGACTCATCAAGGAAATAACGGTTGCCGCACGTATGGGAGGCGGCGACACAGATGGGAACCCCCGTCTGCGATCAGCCATCGCCACTGCCAAGACTGAAAACATGCCAAAAGAAAATATTGAAAGGGCCATCAAAAAGGGCACCGGCGAACTGGAAGGGGTTTCTTATGAGGAGGCAAATTACGAGGGGTATGGCCCGGGCGGTGTGGCCGTGCTTGTGGATTGTCTGACAGACAACAAAAACAGAACGGTGGCAGACGTCAAACATCTTTTTGAACGCCATGGCGGAAATCTCGGGGAGCCCGGATGTGTGGCCTGGATGTTTGAGAAAAAGGGGCTCATAGTGTTTGAAAAGGAAAAAGTGGATGAAGAACAACTCCTGGACCTTGCATTGGAGGCTGGGGCAGAGGATGTCAAGGAGCAAGGGGACGAGTTTGAGGTGCTTTCGGATGCCGCTGAATTAGAGGCCGTAAAAAAGGCCGTTGATGAAGCCAGACTGCCTTATAGCTTTTCAGAGGTGACGATGATCCCCACGAATACTGTGGAAGTGGAGGGGAAAAAGGCACAACAGGTATTAAATTTGATGCAGGCACTTGAGGATCATGATGACGTGAGCCACGTATATGCCAACTTTGATATTTCGGATGAAGTCATGGAGGCCTTGAACTGATGCTGGTGCTGGGTGTAGATCCCGGCTCAAGGGTGACTGGGTACGGATTGGTGGAAAAAAAAGGGAGCGAAATGACTTGTGTTCATTTTGGTCAGATCAGGCTTCAGCCCAAATCCCCATTCCATGCCAGAATCCATAAAATTTTCCAGGACATTGCAGCCATAATGGACCAATGGAGTCCGGAAGAGATGGCCATCGAAGACGTGTTTTATGCCAAAAATATAAAGACGGCCCTAAAACTCGGTCACGCAAGGGGAGCCGCGTTGATCGCCGCCACCGAATGCAGGGTCCCCATATTTGAATATACACCGCTGGAGATCAAGAAATCCGTCGTGGGCTATGGCCGGGCAGCAAAAGACCAGGTACGCGCCATGGTTCAGGTCATCCTGAAACTAAAAACCCAACCGGATCTGGACGCTTCGGATGCATTGGCCGCTGCCATATGCCACCTCAACTGGTCCAGGTTTGAAGAGTTGGGTTCATTTAAAAGATGATAGCCTATCTAAGCGGCCTTTTGCTCAAAAAAACACCCGGGTCTGTCATAATTGAGGCAGGGGGAATCGGTTACGAAGTCACCGTACCCTTTTCAACTTTTTGCTCTCTCCCTAAAAAAAATCAACAGGTCAATCTCAATATCCATACCCATGTCAGAGAAGATGCCCTGGCCCTTTTCGGGTTTGGTACAGAACTTGAAAAAGAGATCTTTTTGATGTTGACCGCTGTCTCGGGCATAGGCCCAAAGCTTTCCATCAATATCCTTTCGGGGATTGGACCCCGGGAGCTTTTGGAAGCGATGGCGGGCGGGAACGCCGGACGACTGAGGGCCATCCCGGGCGTGGGGAAAAAAACCGCCGAAAGGATTGCCCTGGAACTAAAGGATCGTGCCTCAAAGACGCTAGGCAGGCAGGATATTTCTCCGGGGCCGGCTCTGGATACTGAAGAAAGACGGTTGATGGATGATGCCTTCTCAGCCCTTCTTAACCTGGGGTATTCGTCAAAGGCGGCAAACGCGGCCCTCGAAAAGGCACGCCCCGGGATAGATGGGATGACCCTTGAGGATTTGATCAGAAAGGCATTAAACATCCTTGTTTGAAGGACGAGTTATGGAAGAAAGAATCATTGGCCCAGAACCCCAGGTCGATGAAATTCCTGCAGAGATAGGCCTCAGACCCAATAATCTTGATGATTTTGTGGGCCAAGAGGAAATGAAAAGGAATCTCCGTGTATTTATTGAGGCCGCAAGGAACCGCTCCGAGGCCCTGGATCATGTCCTCTTTCATGGGAGCCCGGGTCTGGGAAAGACCTCCCTTGCGCACATCATTGCAAACGAACTCAAGACAAATATCAAAAGCACCTCAGGTCCTGTCATCGATAAACCGGGTGATCTTGCAGCGATTCTAACGAGCCTGCAGCCAAAAGATGTGCTTTTTATAGATGAAATTCATCGTCTGAACCACGTGGTGGAAGAGGTCCTTTACCCTGCCATGGAAGACTATGAACTCGATATCATTATCGGTCAGGGCCCCTCGGCCAGAACCATGAAGATTCCCCTGCCTCCCTTTACACTGGTAGGTGCCACCACCCGTTCGGGGCTTTTGACCCCGCCTTTGAGGGATCGTTTCGGGGTGATCCTGCGGGTAGATTTTTATAAGCCGGAGGATCTCACAAAGATCCTTGTCCGATCAGCAAAGCTTTTGGAAATCACAACAAAAGAAGATGGCGCCCAGGAGATAGCCATAAGAGCCCGGGGCACCCCGAGGGTAGCCAACAGACTCCTCAGGAGGGTCCGTGACTTTGCCCAGGTAAAGGCCGATGGCATCATTACACGGGAAGTGGCAAACTGGGCACTGGACTTGCTGGAGGTGGACAAACAGGGGTTGGACAAGATGGACCGTTTCATTCTCACCACCATCATTGAAAAATTTGATGGCGGACCCATTGGGATAAGCAGCCTCTGCGCTGCTGTAAGCGAGGAAAAGGACACCATAGAGGATGTATACGAGCCCTTTTTGATCCAGGAAGGGTACATAAAACGGACATCACAGGGCAGGGTCACCACAAAACGGGCCTACCGTCACCTCGGGTTTCAGATGAAGGAGGAAACGACCACTCCTCAGAGAAAATTGTTTTGACAACAGAAACAATCAGGGACAGGGTCCTATGATATTGACGCACAGAAGAAGGACATGGTAAAAGGTTAGGCGAGGTGGCGATTGATCTTTATCATCTGATGCAAGAGGCCCTCAGTGAAGCTGAAAAGGGGCTCGTGGCGGGCGAGGTGCCGGTGGGTGCAGTTCTTGCCGGTCCGGATGGCCAAATTGTTGCCAAGGCACATAACCAGCCCATAACCCTTCATGATCCCACCGCGCACGCCGAGATCCTGGTCATCAGGAAGGCGGGTCTGTTTTTCGAGAATTACCGGCT
>JAUVRS010000050.1 GCA_030597505.1 Desulfobacteraceae bacterium | reverse complement strand
CCAATGGCAAGTAACATACTACAAAAAAGGCCTGGGTAAGGTGGGAGATTAAGGAGGGCGAAAACTCCAACCCCAAACTCACACATCCCGTCATGATCAAAAGCAAGAGCAAGAGGAGAGATAGTTTTGAAAAGAGTGTTTGCATCACAAAATTAATATCCTATAAAGGGGTCCTTTTTTTTAGGAGGGTATTTCAGAAGCCTTTTTGCCAAAAATTGGGCCCCTGATCCGTTTTTCATATCTATCACTATACGGTAGTATTCCGTTGCCCTTTTTCGGTTCCCCTCCAGATCGTAGCTCATCCCCATTTTTATCATGGGCCATGCGACCATATAAGGATCATTTTTAGGGTCAGCGTGTTTGAGAAGAAAAGCCAACTTTGCCCTTGCCGCAGCATAGCTGTCTTGAAAGAGGTCGTGGATTGATTCCATATAGAGGGCGCGTCTTTCCCACATGGCGGTCGTGGTGGTCGAGGCGCCCCTCAGCCCTCTTTGTCTGATGTCATAGACGACATTTCGAAACTCGGGTTCCATGCCAAGCCTTAAATAGCTGACACCTTCCAGCACCTTGTAACGCGGGTTTTTGTCGTATTTTGTGGCAAGATCCTTGGCAAATGTAAGGGATTTCGAAAAATTCTCCTCAAGAAAAAGATAGATGTGAAGGAGCATACTTTTTGCTTCAGTGGCCGAATCGGTCCCCTGGGAGGCGGCAATATTCAGCTTTCTAAGCCCCTCCTGTTTATTTCCCTTGTGGAGGAGGGGGTATGAGAGAAATTTCAACGCCCCTGAGAGGCGGGCAGTATAATAATCGAAACTGCCGATACCCAGCAACACGTCTTTATTGTCGGGAGACATTTCATGGCATATTTTTAAGGCATCGATCGCCTCCCTTGCAAAGAAAAAGGCGGATAACCAGTTGCCTTGAGACAGTTCAAAGCGGCCTTTAAACCCCAGGGCACCACCGAGATAGAAGTAATCAGAACTGTCGCCCTTGCCTTCTTCAATGCGCTGTTTGGCTACCTTGATAGTGTGGTCGACACGCTTGAGATACACCTCAACCGTCTCATGAGACCAAAACCCGGATGCCATACGCGACCATGTCACCATGGCTAGATAAAAATAACCGATAGGTCTTTCCGGGCTTTGTAGTATGACCTGCTCAAAAATTTTTTCGGCTTTTTCAAAACGTCGGTCATATAATAAGTGGATTCCGGTGAGGATATTTTTTTTAGACCACGGCTGTTGAAAAGTAGTTGGTTGTTTTTGTTCGAGACACCAAGCAGTCTGTCCCAAAACCATCTGGATAACCAGGGTAAAGAACAAAAAAAATCCGGCTATGAGAAAATATTTTTTAAGTGGGCACCAATTTTTTACCACAAGACCTCTTGCTGAAACAAAGATCCGGTTTCAAATAGCTCCAGGGTAACAGCATAAATAGAGTTGAATATCAATAAGACTCGGTTAACATATACCATCACAGTTTTGGTTAGAGCAAGGAAGAATCTTACTCTTGGTTTGGAGATGAGAAAAACATTCTTGTAAACCAAAGATTTTCTTGACTTTTTTAGATTAAAGGGTACAATTTAATTTAATAGTTCTGAGCGCAAAAAATCAGGGGGTGCTTTATGAAAATACTCATTGTCGGCGGCAATGGCAGGGTAGGTAGTGAGTGTAAGGATGTGCTCGGCCAGGAACACGAACTTATAACACCAAGTAAGAAAAAGCTGGATATTGCCAGTTGGGATGGGGTCATTGAATGCCTCCAGGAGGTCTCGCCCGATGTGGTCCTTAACTGCGTCGGACTTACTAACATGAACGTCTGTGAAACCGACAATTTTGCCGTACGAAAAACAAACATAGAAGGCCCCAGAAATCTGGCACAGTGTTCAGCGAGATTTGAATGCGTGTTTGTCCATATTTCATGTGCCCATGTCTTTGACGGGCAAAAAATGATGCCTCAACCATATTTTGAGGATGATACAGCAAATCCGTTGTCAGCATATGGCAAAAGCAAGGTGGAAAGCGAAGTGGCTGTCCGTGGAAATGCCCCGAATTATATTATTATTCGGAGCGCCTGGGTGTACGGGTTCAAAGGAAGCGGCTTTCTTAAGTCTATCCTGCAGAAAGCCCTTGAAAAAAACCCAAAGCCCATAAAAGTCATGAGCGATCAATATGGGTCTCCCACCTGGAATCACAGGCTCGCTTTGCAGATTAAAGAGCTGATTGAAAAAAAAGCGAAAGGGACCTATCACGTCACATCCGAAGGCTATTGCAGTCGACTTGAATATGCGAAATATGCGCTTGATAAATTGAACATAAAGGCCACTCTTGAACCCTGCAGCATCAAAGATTTGAAAGGGCCAATGCCCCCGGCCAATTGTCTGCTGGAAAACAGGCTGGCAAAAAAACAAGGGCTCAGTGTTATGACCAATTGGAAGAAAGATCTGGACAGTTTTCTTGACAAATTCGGAAGTGCCCTGATCAAAAAGGCGAAGATGAGAAAGATTTGAGAAACATTCCTCACGAAAAATTCTAGTTTTCGTTCGAACGCTAAATAGAACGTCCCAGTACCGCTCCCTCATAAATGGCTGCCTTGGCGGTTCTTGTTTCCAGGCAGTCTCCAATCTGATGAACTTCATACCCCATGGATTTTATCTGATCAAAAAGCGTGTTATCCGGACGCGATCCAATGGCAATAACCACCAACTCCGATTCCAGGAACACCTCGCCGCCATCGCTGTTGAGAACTGCCACCCCGTTGTCTTCAACCCTCAACAGTTGGGAATTGGTCATGAGTTTGGCATTATATTCTTTCAGTTTTTTCAGGAGAAGTTTTCTGGTCATGCTCTCCAGACGGCCTCCGATTTTGGGAAGCATCTCGACGATTGTCACACGACTTCCGCCTTCCAGGAGATGAAGAGCAACCTCTGATCCTGTGGCGCCCCCGCCTATCACAACCACTTTTTTTTGAATTTTTTTATCACCATTCAGCACTTCCGTAAAAGGTACAACCATCTCTTTGTCAACCCCATCAACAGGAGGGAGAAACGGTACAGACCCTGTTGCCAAAATCACCACATCCGGATCGTGGGTCTTGACGGTTTCCACAGTGACCTCGTGGTTGAAGTGGCACTTGACCGCAAATTTTTCGGTTTGCTTTTTCTGGAACTTGATCAAATTCAACAGTTCTTTTTTGTAACTGGTCACGCTTCCCAAAATGAGTTGGCCGCCGGGGATACCCTGTTTTTCAAAAAGTGACACATCATGTCCCCTTCTTGCTGCCACCCATGCCACATTTAACCCGCCCGGACCGCCTCCGACCACCATCACTTTTTTTGGATTTTGGGTCGGATGGAATGCCATTTCTTTTTCCCTGCCGAGGGAGGGGTTTACAAGACATTCAATACGTCCCTTTCGGAAGATAGATTCCATACAGGTGTTACAGGCTATACAGATCCGTATGTCTTCGAAACGTCCCTCCTTTGCCTTAATAGGTAGTTCGGGGTCCGCCAGGAGTCCCCTGCCAATACAGACCAGGTCAGCTTTTCCTTTTTTTATGATCTCATTAGCAGTCAATGGGTCGTTAATTCTTCCCACGGCCATTACAGGTACATCCAGGGCCTCCCTGATTTTTTGAGCTGAATCAGCCAGACAGGCTTTTTCCATAAACATGGGTTGGCAGATCCATTCAGGTGTAGCGTCATTACCGGCAGCCACTTGGATCACGTCAACCCCTTCGTTTACAATAATTTTCAGGATCTGGATGCTCTCATCTATAGTGAGACCATCCTTGACAAATTCTTGAGCACTGATTTTAAAAGACAATGGGTAGTCGTTCCCGATCCGATTTCTTATTTCACGTACTATCTCGGATGCAAACCGGGTTCTTCCGTGGATATCTCCACCATACTCGTCATCTCGGATATTGGAAAATCTCGAAAGAAATTGGTTGACCAAGTATCCATGGGCCCCGTGGATTTCAATTAATTCAAACCCGGCCTCGACCGCCCTGTCTGCAGCATCGCCAAATTTTTTCACCAGTTTATAAATGGCATCAATGGTAAGGGGTTCCACATCTCCACGGATGGCAGGGCAGGGCAGGGGGGAGGGAGCCACGGGTCTTTGCCCGACCACCCTGGCTGGTGTCTGTCTGCCCCCGTGATGGATTTGGATGGCAGGAACTGCGCCTTCTACCTTCATTGCCATCGCGATTTTGCAGAGTCCCTCTGTAAATCGATCGTCATAAATGCGGGCTTGATGTGAAGAAACAATCCCTTCTGGTGATACAGCGCAGGCCTCCATGATGACCATGGCCGGTCCACCTGCAGCTCTCAGTCTATAATGCTCGATGGTCTTGTCGGTAATCGCTCCATCGTCTTCTATCAGGAAAGACGCAAGGCCAGGCATTATAATTCTGTTTTTGAGTTTGCAGCCGTTGATCTCATATGACGAAAACAGCTCTTTCACAGTGTATTATCCTCTTCCTATGTTTTTGACCAAAAAAAATATAGAAATGTGACAAAAATTTGTCAAACAAAAATTTCAATTTTTTCTTGAAAACCGTTCACATTTTCAGGAATTTATGCTTTTTCAGAAAACTGAACAATTGATGCCCTAAAATCCACTATGTATGAGAATGTCTCCGGAAGCACAGTTGCCCTCAACGCAACCAAGCCATATGGTGCGTATTTTCATTGACGGCAAAAAGACGCCTCTGCTATCATTTTTATCCACTATCGGAGAAACCTCTTTCTCGTCAGGGAAGAGAAGACCTGGAGCGGGTCGCCTGGTAACGACGTCATACCGGTCGTGACCTTTCAGCCGGGCAGTGTGGTTGGTCTGTCGTGTGGATGGTGATTCTGGAAATAATTTCATAAAGGGGACAAATCAAATTGATGCGACTGCACAGTTTTTTGGGCTTTCTTGGGTTCGCCCTTTTGGCGTGGTTTTTTTCCGAGAGGCGCGGAAAGGTAAGCATCAGGATCCTTCTTACGGGTCTTGGTCTTCAAATATTCCTGGCGGGGTTAATGCTCAAACTCCCAGGTTCCCAGCAAATCTTTCTTTTCTTGAACCAGGCGGTTCAGGCCCTGGCAGACTCAACAAAGGCTGGGACCGCTTTTGTGTTTGGGTACCTCGGAGGGGCGGGGCTTCCATTTGATGAAAAGGCGGCCGGTGCAAGTTATATTCTGGCATTTCAAGCGCTCCCGCTGGTTCTGGTAATCAGCGCCCTCTCATCCCTGCTTTTCTACTGGAGGATCCTTCCGGCGGTTGTGCGACTCTTCTCATGGGTTTTGAGAAGAACAATGGGTATCGGCGGGGTTGAGGGTTTGGGCACGGCAGCCAACGTCTTTGTGGGGATGGTGGAATCACCTCTTCTTGTGCGACCTTATCTCCTAAAGATATCTAGAAGCGAGCTCTTTACAATTATGACGACCGGCATGGCCACTATTGCGGGTACAGTCATGGTGATCTATGCTGCGATACTGAGCAAGGTTATCCCGGGGATCATGGGCCATTTGCTTATTGCATCTATCATAAGCGCCCCGGCAGCAGTGACCGTGTCAAAACTGATGATTCCCGAGACAGGTGATCCCTCAGAGGGGGAGGTGGAGATACCGAGTGAAGCACACAGTTCCATGGATGCCATTACCCGGGGGACCCTTGGTGGGATCAGACTTCTCATAAACATCACTGCCATGCTGGTGGTTTTTGTGGCTCTTGTCCATCTTTTGAACCTCCTTTTGGGCTTACTCCCTGACCTTTTTGGCAAACCCATCACTTTCCAGGGGCTGGTAGGGTATATAATGGCCCCTGCAACCTGGCTGATGGGGATCCCCCGTTCCGAGGTGTTGATTACAGGTGAACTCATGGGGACCAAGACCGTCTTGAACGAATTTCTGGGATATCTCAAGTTGGCCGCACTGCCTGAGGGTACTTTGACCGAGAGAAGCCGACTGATTATTATCTACGCCATGTGTGGTTTTGCAAACTTTGGATCGCTGGGGATAATGATCGGCGGCATGGGGGTAATGGCACGGG
The DNA here is from genome assembly GCA_030597505.1 of Desulfobacteraceae bacterium. Lineage (GTDB taxonomy): Bacteria > Desulfobacterota > DSM-4660 > Desulfatiglandales > Desulfatiglandaceae > JABMQV01. Next base: position 5,985 of record JAUVRS010000050.1, on the reverse strand, counting down.
AGCGGCGGGATGAAATTGTTGGCCTGGGTCTCAAGTCGAGTGTTGCCGGGCCCATCGTCACATGTATGACAGGAGCCCTGGTGGGGATGTTATATTAAGGGCTTACGTAAAAAAGCTGAACCCGTGAACGACTGCTTTTCAATGTCTTTCCTCCCATCCGGGCACAGGAAAGACATATTTTTCTTTAGCTATATTTTTGGGCCAGACCACCTTGAAGTTTCCTTGTAGCCTCTGGAGCAGTAGTGTGGAAAGCATATTTTGTTGTGCCTTTTTTCCATATGAGATGAACTTGACCGGTCCAAAGACCGTCATCATGTCGGTGTTTGCCAGGGCCGCCCTGACGTCTTTTGGGGTCAAGGACTTTGACCGCTTTAGGGCATCAGCAATAACATTCATGGCAGCATAGGCCTGTGCGCCATGGTAGTCCGGGGGTGAGCCAAATATCTCAAAGAACTTATCATAGTAGTTTCCGGCTCCAGGGTAGGGAAGGTCAGGAGACCACAGACCCTGTGAAAAAAGATAAGCTGAGGCCTCTCCTGCGTATCTGTAAGATTCTGGTGTTGTGAGCCCGGGGGCATGCCACACAAAAAGCTTGGGGCTAAAATTCAATTCCTTGGCCTGCTGCATGATCATGGCCGTATCTGCCGCATGGGTGACCAGGTAGACAAAATCGGGCTTTTTTTTAACCAGTCGGATAAGAAGCGGTTTGAAATCCACCCTATTTGCAGCATAACCTCTTCTCATGACAATCTTAAAGCCGGATGTTTTACATACCCTGAGAAATTTTTTTAGTGCAAAGCGGCCAAAAAAACTATCCTCATAGAGGATCGCAGTGGTCCTCACACGGGCCACGTTTTTTAGAAAGGCAGTGAGGGTTTTTGGGTACTCGCTAACCGGCGGATTGAGCCTGAAGACATACTTCCACCCCTCTTCTGTGATCTTGTCTGCGGAAGCGGTATTTATAAGAAAGGGGATCTTTTTTTTATGCGCGAGGGCCGCGGCTTCATAGGTTGCGGGGGAGGAACAGCCCCCTCCTACCACGATAATCTTGTCCTCTGTGATTAATTTATTGAGGGCCAACCGGGCATTTTCAGGTTTGGAGGCGGTGTCCTTGATAATCAATTCTATTTTTCGTCCATGGATGCCGTCAGCATTGTTTATCTCCTCTGTCGCCATCACAAATGAATCTCTTTCGATCCCCCCAACCCGGGAAAGCTTTCCTGTCAAAGGCAGAAGTACACCTACCTTGATCTCCTGAGCCGACGCTGTGCAGGAGGCAGCTGTAATCAATAAAATAATAATGACAGAGAGGACGAATAAGAGTCGAATTGATCTTTTCATTGATGTCACCTTCTCAAATCTGGGCGCCAATTCTGCGAAGTTATTTTTGCGCAAGCCCTTATCGCGGGTTGTTGGGATCATAGTACATACTTCGACATAAAAGACAAATCTTTTCAAAGGAATCTGATCTCACAAGTTACCATTCATTTGATCAGTGTCCGAATCGGGATTATTTGCACTCAGCTCTCTTGAAGTATAAGATGGGCGCACCATTTTAAGGAGCAATAAAGATCATGAATATTGAAAATGATTTGACGTCGATCCAATACACAGTGGATTTCGTGGATATTGACGATTCCCCCGGCCCCTTTTGTATGAGTTTTGGATTTGAACTGGAACCGTTGATTCAGTCTATTCAAAATGTGGGGATGGTTAACCCCCCTCTTCTCATTCAAAAAAAAAGCGGGACCTATACAATTATCGCGGGGTATCGAAGGATTCGCGCACTTAAATTCCTGGACATTAAAAAAACGCCATGTCGGATCTTATCTGAATCTCGGGTATCCGAACTTGAGTGTTTCCGTCTTAACCTTCATGACAACCTTGCCACCAGGGTGTTTAATGAAGTGGAAAAAGGGATGGTCTTGTCCCGGTTGACATCACTGGTTTCCCAGGATCAAATATTGAACCGATATATGCCATTGTTGGGCCTCCCCTCGCATAGTGAAAAATTCTTTTTTTATCTCAGACTTGAAAAGGAGCTGGAAAAAGAAATAAAGATTCATCTTGCACAGGGCCGCATGTCGTTGCAGGTGGCACGACTGCTCCTTGAGATCGGGAGAGGGGACAGAAACAGGGTTTTTGAGCTTATCTCAGCTCTAAATTTAAATATTAACTATCAAAAACAACTAATTGATTATATAATTGATATTTCTAATATAAAAAGAATACCAGTCTCAACTTTTTTAGCAGAAAATTTTTTTTCTGATATCCTTCAAAAAGAAGGTTTTAACAAACCTCAAAAGGTGAAAGCCTTATTTCACTCACTGAGAGTTTTGCGTTTCCCAACATTGGTCCGGGCCGAGGAGAACTTCAGCAAAAATGTAACCAGGCTGGGATTGACAAAGGGGGTCAAAGTCAGTGCCCCGCCATATTTTGAGTCTCCCCATTTTCGGCTTGAGATTCTCTTTAGAAATGGGACAGAACTAAAAGAAAAACTGAGGATACTGACAAAAAAAGAAGGACTTGAGGTTCTGGGGAATCCCTGGAAAGAGCGCGTCTGATGTCAAAGGGGTTTATAAAAAAAGTAACCATGGAAGAGGGTGCTCTCCAATATGATTTTTCAAGAAAAATCCTTAAAAACCTGCGTGGAACCCCTGTAACGGAGAGACAGCCCGGCGGTGAAAAAACAGGGCCAAATGACTCAACCATGGGAAAAGATATACTCCATCTTTTACCCTACAAAGGGGAATTTCTAAAACCATGTCCGGGAACAACTGACTATATCTGTTGCGGATATCAGATCCTAAATCTGGGGACAAACTGCCCCCTAGACTGTACCTATTGTATACTTCAGTCCTATATAAATCAGCCCAACTTAAGGGTCTTTGTAAATCTGGACGTGGGACTTAAACAGGTGTTTCAACAGATTGACAAACAGCCCGATAAAATTTTCAGAATAGGTACAGGGGAATTTACAGACAGTCTCGCCATGGACCCAATTACGAGGTTGAGCGAACACCTGTTGCCTCTTTTTTCAAGACGTCGAAACGTGGCTCTTGAACTAAAGACAAAGACGACCCGGGTAGAGGGCCTCCTTGCCTCCAAATACAGGGATCGAGTTGTCCTTTCTTGGTCTTTAAACAGCCCCTACATTGCTCGTCATGAAGAAAAAATGGCAGAAAACCTCGATAAAAGACTTAAAGCGGCGAGACGATGTCAATCTGAAGGGTTTATCTTGGGGTTTCATTTTGACCCCCTTATCCATCATCCTGGATGGAAGGATGAATATCTCAAGACCCTTGATTTGATGGACAAATATATAGACCCAAAAGGTGTCATTTGGATAAGTCTAGGATCTATCAGGTTTATGCCGGGGCTCAAACCCATCATCCGAAAACGTCACCCAAACAGTCGCGTACTGGATGGGGAATTTGTGACAGGTCTGGATGGGAAAATGCGTTATTTTAAACCCATACGTATCGACCAGTTTGGTCATCTCAGAGAAAACCTGGAAAAATGGCATTCCAGCCTGGGCCTTTATCTCTGTATGGAGTCCGATGACGTATGGGAGAGCACAATGGGGTGGTCTCCCGGAGAAACCGCGGGACTTTCCCGTTATCTGGATAAGAGGGTTGTGGAGTTTTTTGGGTAGCAATTGATGGGTGGCTATGCTATCAATATATTATTTCGCTCGTAAGCGTTGAGCCTTGACCCGATGAGGTTTTTTAATCAAGATCAAAATATTGAATGACATAATGAGGAGGTAGTTATGGAACTGCGAGAAAAACTTGAAGACGCATTAAAAAAAGTGAGACCGTCTCTCCAGGCTGATGGGGGAGATGTTCAATTTGTGGAGGTGGGTGATGATGGGGTGGTCAAAGTCAAGCTCATGGGTGCCTGCGGGGGATGCCCCATGTCCCAGATGACATTGAAAAACGGGATTGAAAAAATTCTAAAGGAAAATGTACCTGAAGTTAGTAGCGTAGAATCGATATAGACTTTTGTATCGGATAGTTAAACCTATATCATAAAGTCATTATTTAACTACAGGAGGTGTTATGAATATAAAGAAAGTTGGCGTGTTGGGCGCTGGGGCGATGGGAAACGGCATTGCGCAGTTGGCAGCCCAGATAGGTTGTGATGTTATCTTGAGGGATATCAAAGATGAATTTGTAGAACGGGGAATAAAAAATATTGATAAATTCCTTTCCAGGAGTGTGGAAAAAGGTAAGATTGAAGCGGGTGAAAAGGATGCCATCCTGGGACGAATCACGGGGACTACGGATATGTCTCAGCTCAAAGATTCAGATTTTGTTGTTGAGGCGGTAATTGAAGACCTGGACTTAAAGAAAACCGTATTTAAGGAGTTGGATGAACTCTGTCGGCCCGAGGTGATTCTTGCAACCAACACATCTTCCATGTCCTTGACTGAAATAGCCAGCGCCACGAACCGCCCGGACAAGGTGTGCGGGATGCATTTCTTTAACCCCGCGCCCCTGATGAAGCTGGTTGAGGTCATCCGGGGGTTTTCCACTAGCGATGAAGCAGTGGCAATCACAACCGATCTGGCAAAAAAGATGGGGAAAATAACGGTGGAGGTAAAAAAAGACTCGCCCGGGTTTATCGTCAACAGAATTATGATCCCGCATATGCTGGAGGCTATTAAGATCGTTGAGGAAGGGATCGCCAGCATGGAAGATGTGGATACGGCCGTAAAGAACGGGCTTAACTACCCCATGGGACCATTTGAGTTAATGGACTTGACCGGAATAGATGTATGTTATTTTGTTGCTGAATATTTTTATAAGGAACTGAACAAGGAATCCAAATGGGTTTCGCCCAATCTATTGAAAACCATGATACGGGCAAACAAATTGGGGAGAAAGACAGGGGCAGGATGGTACGATTACAGTAAGTAGCCAACAAGAGCCCATTGGATATCAAAGAAGGCAGCTCATAAAAGAACTGCCTTCTTTTTTGCCATCCGGAACATAAAAACCTTCTTATTTGTTCTTATGACGCATCTTTTTTTTCAGTTTTCTGTATTTGTGCTTTGTGATCTTTTTCCGGCGCTTTTTTACAACACTACTCATCAAGTACTACCTCCATGTGGTTTTACATGATATTATCTTATTATAGAAGGGGATGTCAACAGTTATTCCTAAATATTTCTAAAAAGGGTCAAGACTGTCGGACGACGAGAAAGATAAATATTAAAGTTTACATAATATATATTATCAGACATTATGTGGCGCGTAAAAGATTTTTCCTTTTTTCGGCCTTTACCCGGTAAAGGTCCTCATCTGCGGCGTTTACAAGGCTTTCCGGTGTCATACCTCCCAAAAAATCGGCATACCCTTTACTCACACCCAAACCACATTGGGCTAAGACTTCATTTTCGATCCTGGTTCCAATATCCTTACAGATTTTCTCATTTGCATCAACCAGGATAACTCCAAATTCATCCCCGCCGTATCGGTATCCTGAGTCGACTCCCTGGCGTATCTTTGACTTGATAATTCTTCCTGTGTTTCTAAGAATCTCATCACCTGCCAAATGCCCATGAGTGTCGTTGTAATTTTTGAAATTGTCCAAATCAAGTAGCATCAGGGAAAGGGTGCGTTCAAACCTCTCTGCTCGGGCAATTTCATCATTTAGGCGGTTATAAAAATGTCTCCGGTTGTAAAGTTCTGTCAGGGAATCGGTTATGGATAGCCTGCTTAATTCCCGCTTCGTATTTCGTTCTGTTATTGCCCTTCTCAGTTTGGCATCCAGTTCTTCCATGACAAAGGGTTTATTTATGAAGTCTGTAGCCCCTGCCTCAATCACATCCACGTAACTGTACTCTCTTGAATAACCTGTCATGGCGATAGTGCAAAGATCAGGATATCCGCTACTGATTTTCGTGATCAATTCTAACCCGTCAAGTTTTGGCATCTTGATATCGGTTAGAATAAATGTGTAGGCATTTTTTTTGAGTTT